>JAYVXL010000333.1:0-6459 GCA_043785185.1 Myxococcales bacterium | reverse complement strand
CGGCCGTCGCCGTGGTGCCCCTGGCGCGCGTCGCCCGCAGCCCGCGCGCGAGCGCGCTCCTCATGGTGAGCGCGGGCGCCTTCTCGATCGCGCTCGGGGTCTACTGGGGCTGGCCGATCGCGAAGCGTTTCGCCGCCGAGCGAAGCGCCGTCGCGGCGCCGACTTGGCCTGCCCCGCGCTCCGGCGCTGGGGCGAACGCTCGAGCAGCCGCTCCGGCGAACGCTCAACCAAACCAGTAGGCGAGCTTCACGAGCACGACGTCGGTCGCCGGCCCCTTGCCGATCCCGCCGAAATGGAGCCCCGCCGCGTCCGTCGGCCCGAGCGATACGTTCGGCTGCTGCGCGCGCGTGTAGACGAAAAAGAGCGTCGAGCCGAGCCGGTACTCCCAGCGCACGACGGCGTTCACGTTGAGGACGGCGGCCTCGAAGTCCGGATTTCCCGGCAGGACGCCGGTGAACGGCGTCAGGTCGGCGAGGCGCGCGGCGGCGCGCGGCGCGTTCGCGGTGAACGACGCGAAGTCCGTGTAGTGCCCGCTCGCCATGAGGAGCTGCCCGTAGAGCTGCAGCGTGAGGCGCGGCAGGAACGTGTACGTCGCGCGCATCGTCGCGCCGAGCGCCTTCGCCTCGAGCTTGCCGAAGAGATACTGCGACGGCGCCGCGCCGAGGCCGACGAAGCGCGGCTCGCCGAACGTGTACACCGCCGTCGGTAGGATCTCGAGATCGAGCTGCGTGAGCGCGCGGATGAGCACGCCGCTCGTCGCGCGGAAGACGAGCCCGCCGTGGGTCACCGCCTGGGTCAGGACTTGACTCTGCGTCTCGGCGTGGAAGCTCACCTTCTTCGTCGGATCGCTCTCGACCTCGAGCTCGTAGCCGAGGAGGCCCGAGCGCTCGAGCGCGGTGCCGTCGCCGACCTCGCGATCGTCGAAGTAGCTCGTGCGGTAGTGCGCCTCGGAAAAAAACTTCCAGTAATTGTCGAGCGTGCCCGACACGTTCAGCTGGTAGCCGCCCCCGAGGTCGCGCCCGTCCAAGTTGTAGCGGTCGTAGTATTCGAGCTTGGCGTGCGACTCGAGGAGGATCCACCACTTCTCGAGCTCGCGGTACTCGAGGTCGAGGCGCCAGCGGTAGTTGTTCGCGCGGCGGTCGAAGCCCATGTCGTTCACGTCGAGCTTGCGATCGTTGTACTCGCCGTACAGCTGCCCGACCCAGTGCTTGCCGCCTTCTTTGGAGACGGTGCCGACGGCGCCGGCGCCGAGGTCGCCCGGCTGGATCGTCGTGCCGTCGGGGACGTGGCGCGGCGAGCCGTTCTGCAGCGTCGAGGCGACGGCCTGGCCGTTCATCGCCCAGTCGCCCGCCTCCGAGCGCCACTGCGCGTCGACGCCGAGGACGTACGCGTTATTGAAGCAGCGCGCGCCGGCGGGCACGCTCCCGAGCGGACCGGCGCTCTGCGCCGGGCTGAGCGAGCGCACGGCGCTCGTCGCGTCGACGGCGTTCGGACACAGCTGGCCGCCGTTCGGGAGCAGCGCGTAGCTCGACGTGGGCTCCGCGTAGTCTACGGCCGTCCCCATGACGCCGACGTACGCCTTCTGCCCGAGCTCGCGCTTGAGGCGCAGCACCTGGAACGACGCGAGCGGCTCGACGGCGCGCTTCACCCGCGAGCCGTCACCGAGCTGCACCTGCACGTCGTTCTTCGCGGTGACGGCCTGGAGCGTCCCGATCGTCCACCCGTCGGCGAGACGCCCGGTGAGCTTGCTCGCGCCGTAAATCGTGGGCGCGCCGGGGACGTCGACGAGCTGCTCGGCGCTCACCGGATCGGTTCGCAGCTGCGGCGCGTCGGGCGCGCGGCCGATGCGGCGCGTGTAGACCAGCTGCACCGGCGTCGCGAAGATGTCGATCCCCTCGAGGAAGAAGGGGCGCTTCTCCGGGTAGTACGTCTCGAAGTTCGTCAGGTTCAAGACGAGCTGGTCCGCCTCGACCTGCGCGAAGTCCGGGTTCACCGTCGCCTCGAGCGACAAGTCGTGGGTCGGGTGCCACTTCAGGTCGAGGCCCGCGCTCGCCGACAGATCGGTGCCGTGCGCGAGCTGCGCCCTCGACGCGTCGCGGTGGAGCAGCCGCCCGACGACGAAGGGTCGAAGCTCGAGCGGCGTCTTCGCGGTGAGGCCGGAGAGGCCTTCGAGGCGGCCGTAGCGCGACACCTCACCGCCGGCGGAGCGCGGGATGAAGCTCCACTCGTCGATCTCCTGCCGCTGCGACACGCGCCGTTTCAGCTGCATCGCCCACGACTGCACCGGCGCCGCGGGAAAGCGCAGGATGTGGAGCGGGATCTTGAGCTCCGCCGACCAGCCGGTCTCGGTCACGTGCGTGCGCGCGTCCCAGTTCTCGTCCCAATTTTCGGCCGTCTGCGTGTCGTTGAAGCGCAGCGTGTCGGAGAGCACGCCCGACGCGTTGACGAGGAACTCGTACGCGCTCTTGCCGTCGCCACGCGTGCCGAGCGCGATCGCGACCCAGTCCGACTCGACGAGGCGACCGCGGCGCGTCAAGCGCGTGGCGATGGGCGAATGCAGCTGCTCGCACTCGAAGCCGACGTAGACGGCCTCGTCGTCGTAGACGATGCGGACCGTCGTGCGCTCGCTGGGCGCCGTGCCCTCGTCCGGGAATTTTTGCGTGAACGCCGTCGTCGCCGGCGCGCCCTTCCACGCGTCGTCGTCGAGGACGCCGTCGAGCTTCGGCGCGACCGCGACGCGCGCGGCAGCGGCGTGCGGCACGGTCTCGGGCGGCGCGAGTTGTAGAGGAGGGAGCGCGAAGGGGAACACGGGGGTGGGCGCACGCACCGCTCGGCGCGCGCGCCGGCGATCTTTATCGGACCGGCGGCGGCGGAGGAACCGTGATCGTCGCCTTCGTCGTGACGCCTGCGCCCGACCAGCCGTTGGTGAAGCCGAAGTTCCCCGCCTTCGCCGTGCCCGCGCCCGTGGTCGTGTCGATGACGATGACCTGCGGGTTGGTGCCGCGCGTGAAGCCGTACACGAGGCCTTGCCAGGCGCCGAGGCCGAAGACCTCGCCGAAGTGGGTGCCCGGGCCGGGGTTGCCGACGCTCCCACCGTAGATGCCGGAGAGGAGCGACGCCGCGGGCGTGCCGCTCGTGAACGCGGTCGCGAGCGCCGCCATGTCGATCCCGACGAGGTAGTCGCTCGTCTTCGAGCAGCTCGCCCCGGCGGAGTTGCAGGAGCGCACCGTCGCCAGGCCCGTCGGCTTTCCGCTGCCGTCCGTGTAGAAGACGATGTCGCCCGAGAGCGCGAGCACGTTGCCCGCCTTCGCCGGGTCGGGGCCGAAGCCGCCGAGCTGCTTCGTCGCGCCCGTGGCCGGGTCGATGGACCAGAGGAGGCCCTGGCCGTCGCCGCCGATGAGCGCCTCGCCCGTGCCGAGGACGCCGGCCGGCGCGAACGCCAGGGCGAAGAACTTTTGGTTCGCGCCGACGGCGATCTTCGCGACCTGGGTGCAGTTGACGGTGCCCGGGCTCGTGGGGACCGTCGCCTTGTAGACGATGAGCTCCGAGTTCACGTAGACGTCGCCGGCGGCGTTCACCGCGAGATCGGTGATGCTCCCCGTGTTGCCGGCGAACTTGCCGACCATGGTGATCGCGCTCGGGTTGCTCGGGTCGAGCGTGTAGAGCGTGTCGTCGGTGTGCGCGTAAATGGTGGTCGTCGTGCTCACCGCGCCGTCCGGGAGCGGGGGGTGGCTCGCGCCGTCGCGAAAGCCGGGCGTCGACCCGTCGCCGCTGAGCAGCCCTCCGTCGGGGAGCGTGCCGCTGCTGCCCGCGCCGCCGTCGTCGTCGCCGAAGCCGTTGCCCGACTTCGAGCCGGAGCAAGCCGCGGCAGAGATGAGGAGCACGGAGACGCCCAAGATGGAGAGATTACGCATGGTCTCGCGCGTGAATGTACACACGCCGCTCGGCCGATCACGCCATTTCCGTCCGTGGCGAAAAGGTTCCCGCACCGTCACCTTGCGGCCGGTCCTTTCAGCTACTTGGCACAATAACGCTGCGCGTTAGAATCGACCTGCCGCGCCGAAGGTGCCGACGCCGATCATCGGCGAGACGTACGCGGTGCTCGTCGACTTCGGCGCCGTCACGAGGAGCACGACGCCCGCGCCGGCCGCGACGCCGCCCACGATGAAGCCGATCGTCGAGATCGTGCCCATCGAGTGGTAGCTGTCGAGGTCCGAGTTGAAGGTGCTCGCGTCGCCCGCGGCGCACGGACCGTTCGCGCAGGGGCTGCTCGCGAGATCGCCGTGCTTGCCGGACGCGAGAATGCCGGTGATCGCGCCGACGAGGATGCCGGCGCCGCCGACGCCGAGGCCGACGAAGCCGAGGGTGCGGTTCATCGAGCCGCTGCGGGGCGGAGGCTCGGACGCCGGAGGCGGCGCGGCGGCGGGCGCGGTCGGCTCACCGGCGCCCGGCGCGGGAACGGGGGGCGGCGCGACCACCGCCGTCTCGCGCTCGAGGGCGAGGGTGAACGTCGTCCTCTTGCCAGGCTCGACGGTGAACGAGCCGTCGCCGGCCTTCATCCCCGCAGCCTCGGCGTGCACCGCGTGCTTGCCCGGATTCACGGGGCGCTCGAGCCCCAGGCCCGCCGTGGGCACGAGCACGCCGTCGAGCGTGACCTTGGGGCTGTCGGCGCCGGTGACCGTGAGCGTCACCTTCGCGCGCTTGCCCGCGACGCTCTCGATCTCGGTCTTCGCATCCTCGATGGCGCGCACGATGATCGGGTTCGCGCCCGGCGGCGCGCCCTCGAGGATGATGCGGTGGTAGGCCTCCCACGCCTCGAGCACCTTGCCCTGGTTCGCTTGCGCGCGCGCGAGGCCGAGCAGCAGCGTCGGCGCGTGGTAGAGCGTCTCGGCCTGCGTGAAGAGCGTCTCGGCCTGCGCGTAGTCCTTCTTCTCGAGCGCCTGGCTCCCCTTCTCGCCGAGCTCGCGCGCCTGCGCGCGGTTCGCTTCGTTCTGCGCGTACGCCGACGAGCCGGTGGTGAGGACGGCGGCGAACGCGAGCGCGACGCACGCGCGAGAGAAGCGAGTCAGGCGGAACGAGCGCATACGAGGCCTCCTCTGGGAGAACTCTCCCAGCCCGCCGGAGTATCGCACTGCGTGGCGCGCTGCGAAATGATCGAAGTGGCCAACGGCGCCCGCGACCCCGCGCGGGCTGCGTCGTGCGGGGTCTCCCCGCGACCGACAAGGCGGCGGGCCTCGCACCTTTAGGGGCGCCTTGCTGCAAAGAAGCGTGACGAGGCGCTTCACGAGCGGACCCGGTCGATGGTACGTCTTGAGGTTAGGGGCATCCGCGGAAATGGCGTTGAGACAAAGACTGCTTTCAGTCGCGGTGATCGCGCTCGCCGCAGGCGGCGCGGCGTGCACCGCGGTGCTCGGGGATTTTTCGTCCGCGGTCGTCGGCGGACAGGACGCCGGACCGCAGTCGTTCGACGGCAACGTGCCGCCGGGCCCGACGCCGCCTCCTCCGCCTCCCGGCGGCGGGGACGCGCAGCCCCCTGACGACGCAGGCTTCGACGCCGGCGTCGACTCGGCGATCCCGCTCGGCCCGCCAGGCAGGCCGGGCCAATCGCTCACGGGCGGCGGCGCGTTCGCGACGAGCACCAACTTCAAGGCGTGGGTGGCGCTCGGCGAGTCGCCGGGCGGCAACATCACGGCGACGTCCACCTCGTACAAGCTTCAGAGCGGCGTCATCGGGGCGACGCAGTGAGCGCGCACGAGCCGCAGCGCGATCAGCAGCACGGGCACGAGCAGGAGAACGAGCATGTCTAGGAAAGCGACGTTTGGGTCCGCGCTGGTGGTGGGGATGGGCTGGGCGACGGCGTCGCACGCCGTGCCGCAGCTGCTCACCGAGCAGGGGCGCTTGCTCGACAAAACGAACAACCCGATCACCGCCGCGGTGACGATCAAGTTCAGCATCTACGCCGCCCCGAGCGCGGGCACCGCGGCGTGGACCGAGACGCAGTCGATCACGCCGGACAACGGGTTCTTCTCCGCCCAGCTCGGCTCGGTCACGGCATTCCCCGCCGGCCTGTTCGACGGGACGCCGAAGTACCTCGGGCTCCAGGTGAACGCGGACCCGGAGATGTCCCCGCGGCAGCCGATCCTCAGCACGGCGTACGCGCTCGTCGCGGGCAACGCGATCGGCGACATCACGCCGAAGACCGTCAGCGTCGGCGGCGCGGTCGTGATCGACGCGACGGGCAAATGGGTCGGTTCGCCGACGGGGCTCGTGGGCCCGGCGGGGCCGGCGGGCGCGCAGGGACCCGCGGGGCCGGCGGGCGCGCAGGGACCGGCGGGGCCGGCAGGCGCGACAGGCGCGCAAGGGACCGCCGGACCGGCGGGACCGACGGGCCCAACAGGCGCACCGGGCTCGGTTGGACCCGCAGGGCCGCAGGGGCCGCAGGGACCCCCCGGCCCGGTG
>JAYVXL010000332.1:0-6506 GCA_043785185.1 Myxococcales bacterium | reverse complement strand
TGCAAAGAGCACGCCGCCTCTGCCGTTCGCGAGGCCGTTCGCGAGCTCCGGGCAAGCTGCGCAAGCTGAGGGATTGGCCGGCGGATTGCAGTTGGCCGTCACACGTCGCGGGACCCGGAGGCTACTCATGTCCATTCGCAAGATCCTCGTCGCCACGGATTTCACCGAGGCGTCGGACGCGGCGATCGAGAGCGCGCTCGAGCTCGGGCGAAGCCTGGGGGCGGCGGTCACCCTCGTGCACGCGTACGAGCTGCCCACCTATGGAGTCGGCGATCCCAACCTGGTCATGCCGCTGGCCGAGGTGGCCGCGGATCTCGACCGCACGCTCCCGCGCATGATGCAAGGCGAGGTCGATTCCTTGCGCGATCGCGGCGTTCCGCTGGGGTATGTCGTGCGCATGGGCCCTGCGCCGGACGCGGTGAACGCGGTCGCCGAGGAGATGAGCGCGGACCTCATCGTCGTGGGCACGCACGGGCGCACGGGCCTCGCCCACGCGCTCATGGGCAGCACCGCCGAGAGCATCCTTCGCGCGGCCACGCGCGCGGTCATGGTCGTCCGCTCGGACGCGACGTCCGCCCCGCGCGACGCGCGGGCCCGCGTCACTTCGCCCGAAGGGCCTCGGTGATCTTCTCGGCCAGCTTCTCGGGCGGGTACGGCTTGGGGAGGAACAGGTCGCACCCGACCTCGCGGGCGCGGGCGACGTGGCTCTCGAGCGTGTGACCGCTGAGCGCGATGATGATGATGTGCTTCGTGGCGGGATCGGCCTTGAGCAGACGGGTCGCCTCCCAGCCGTCGATCCCTGGGATCGCGAGATCCATGACGATCAGGTCCGGCAATCCCTGACGCGCCTTTTCCACCGCTTCGAGCCCGTCGGCCGCGTGGGACACGCGGAAGCCGGCAGCCGATAAAAATGCCACGTAGAGCATAAGGTTGTCTTCGTAGTCGTCGACCACGAGCACCGACCTGGCCTCTTCGCTCACCATCCCGCTCTCCCGCGGCCCTGCGTAGCACGACTGTCACGGTACACCAAAGCCACATGGGGCGCAGTTGCAGGCGCTGCTCTCGGGGGGGCGCTCCCGTGCGCGCGACGCCGACCGGACGCCTGCGCGGTCGAGGCGCAGCGTCCGGTCGGGCAAGCTGCCTTTAAGCGCCTTGGGCCGTACGCCGTCAGCGCCTGCTCGTGAGCGCGTCGCGCGCGCGGTCGACCATCGACGCGAACGGGCCGGTGAGCTTTGCGTCCCCCGACGGGGCCCCCGCCTGCGGGCGCGTGGGCTCGGTGTCGGCGAGCTGCATCGCGCGGTGCATGCGCTCGAGGCGTTCGTGCTCGAGGTCACCGGAGAGCTCGGCGAACTCCTCGCTCTCCTCGGCCTCGGCGTGCGCCAGGACCTTCTTGTGGAACATCCGGAAGAGCGTCTCGAACTCCGGCGAGTCGACGTTCATCGGCTCGAGCTTCGCGAGCGTCTCCTTTGCCTCCTTCTCCTCGGCGAGCCGCGCCGAGACGATGGCCTGGCCATCCGGGATCCCTTTGCGCGCCGCCGGGTGCACGATCTCCTGCTCGGCCGTCTCGTGAATGGCGAGGAGGCGGCGAAGCTCGAGGAACTTACGCTCGCGCTCCTTGCCCTTCGCGCCAAGAACCGCCTGGAAGAGCGACTTCACCTCTTCGTGCTGGCTCTCGAGAAATTCGACGACGTCGATTCCCTTGTCGGTCATGGTTCCCATGGTCTTCTCGCTCCTCAGCGCCGTCCATCGGCGCGCGGCGACGGTTTGCAGTCTCCGTGCCGAGCCTACTTCGCGCCCGGCCCCGCGAGCTGAACCACCGCCTTCACGAGCGCGCTCGGCTCGACCGGCTTGGCCATGTGCATGTTGAAGCCCTCCACCAGCGCGCGCGTGCGGTCATCGTTGCGCGCGTAGGCGGTGAGGGCGATCGCCGGGATGTTCTTCTTCTCGTCGGAGGGGAGCGTCCGGACCGTGCGGATGAGGGTGTAGCCGTCCTGCTCGCGCATGCCGATGTCGGAGACGATGACGTGCGGGGTAAAGGTCTCGAGCTCGCGCAGCGCTTCGGCGACCGACGCGGCGGCCTTCACCTCCATGCCGCATGACTCGAGCACGTACGCGAGCAGCTCGCGCGCGTCGGGCTCGTCGTCCACCGCCAAGACGCGAATGCCATGGAGCCCCGTGGGCAGCACGCTGCCGGGCGCCGTCGTCGCCGGGACGCGCGAGACCCCGTACGTCGTCGACAGCACGGGGCTCACGGGGAGGCGCACCCTGAAGAGCGCGCCCGCGCCGAGGCCGCGGCTCTGCGCTTCGATCGAGCCGCCGTGCAGCTCTGCGATGTGCTTTGCGATCGAGAGGCCGACGCCGAGCCCTCCGTGCGAACGCGACGTGCCCGCGTCCAGCTGGCGAAAGCTCTCGAAGACGTGCGGCAAGAACGACGCAGGAATTCCCGCGCCGTCGTCGACGACGACGATCTCCAGGTCCGACTCGACGCGCTGCAGCCGCACGCTGATGTTCCCGCGCTTGGGCGTGAACTTGACCGCGTTCGCGAGGAGGTTCCACACGACCTGCTGGAGCCGGTCCCCATCGCCGCGCATCAGCGCAGAGCCGCTCGTGCCGAGCTCGACGCTGAGCGTAATCCCTTTGGCGGCGGCCGCGGGGCGCACGCCCTCGACCGCCATGTCGACGACGTTGACGAGGTCGACCTGCGCGGGGTTGATGCGGATCGTGCCGGTGATGACGCGACTGATGTCGAGCAAGTCGGCGACGATCTGGCTCTGCGCCATCGCGTTGCGCTCGATGACCGCGAACGCGTGCTCGCGCTTGTCCTCGTTCAGGGTGCCGCCCCGCAAGAGGCCCAGCCAACCGAGGATCGCGTTGAGCGGCGTCCGCAGCTCGTGGGAGACGAGCGCGACGAACTCGTCCTTCGCGCGCGTGGCGGCCTCGACGCGCGAGCGCTCCTTTTGCGACAGCTCGTAGAGCCGCGCGTTGTCGATCGCCACGGCTGCGCGCCGCGCGACCTCGCCCGCGAGCGTGAGATCCTCGGGGCCGTACCGCCGCCCCGACTCCGCGCACGCCAACGTCAGCGCGCCGACGGTGTTGCCTTGCACGCGAAGCGGCACCGTCAGCCACGACTGGAGGCCGACGGCGCGGAGCATCGCGAGGTGCTCGGGCGGGAGCGGGAGCGCCTCGAGGGCGCGCCAGTCCACCTTTGCGACGAGCAGCGGCTCGCCGGTGCGGATCGCGTGCGGGTATCCGACGGGC
The DNA here is from genome assembly GCA_043785185.1 of Myxococcales bacterium. GTDB lineage: Bacteria > Myxococcota_A > Polyangia > Polyangiales > Polyangiaceae > JANYHK01. The sequence goes on along the minus strand of JAYVXL010000332.1, from coordinate 3,248 downwards.
GCGTCGTTCGGCAACGGGAAGCGGCTGAACAGCTCGCGCACCGTGGCGAGCTTCCCGGCGTCCACGTGCGCGATCTGCATCTCGGCGGCGCTGCTGCCCTCGAGATGAACGGCGCACCAGTCCGCCAGGCGCGGGACGAGGAGCTCGGTGAGCCGGGCCAGCGTCGAGCGGTAATCGAGCGACGACGACAGGAGCTCGCCGGCGGTGGCGAGGAACTCGAGGTTGGTCTTCTGCCGTTCGAGTTGCTCCTCGCGGTACGCGACGTACTCCGTCACGGCCTCCGCGACGCCCACGCTCAGGCACTTGGCGAGGATATCGAAGTCGTCAATCGAGACCTCGGCGCCCGCATCCTTCATGGCCTGAAGGATGCAATGCCGAAGGACGCCGTATTCCCGAATGAGCCCCTCGAGGTCGGTCCCGATGTTCCATCGCTGCTCGCCGTGCCGGCGCGCGGTGTCGCTCGTGTCGTTGACGTCCTGGGAGAGGCGCACGCCGTTGCTGCGGCTCACCTCGAGGCAAATTTCGTCCAAAAATTGAGGGATGTGATCGACAAGGAGTGATCGGGAGACCCCCGTAGGACTCAGCTTCTCCAATCGCGCGACGAAATTGGAGACGATCGCGTCGCGCCGCTCTGCGAGGACGCTCGCGAGGTCAGGGGCAATCATCCAGTGGGCCTCCTCAGACATCCGCCGCTCATCCGTCCGCTTGGATGCGGTTGCGATCGGCGGGGACCATCGGCGCGCATTTACAGCACGTACAATGCCAACGGCCGCCGACGATCTACGGCCGATTTTTTAGCGCCGAGGCGCACCAGTTCGCCACACTGTAGAAATTCGCCACGCCGTTCTCGGCGCTTGAAGGCGCCGCTCAACGGCACGCGGCGAGGGCGCTGAGGAAGGCCTCGCCCCACGTCGCGGCCGTCGAGCCGTAGACGCGCGCGAGCAGCTTCCCGTGGCGATCGCGTCGCTCCTCGAGCGGCATCGTGAGCGCGCGGCGCAGGTCGTCGGCCATGCCGTCGATGTCGTAGGGGTTGGTGAGGAGCGCCTCACGGAGCTCGACGGCGGCGCCGGCAAAGCGCGAGAGGAGCAGCACGCCGGGGTCGTCCTCGGACTGCGCGGCGACGTACTCCTTGGCGACCAGGTTCATCCCGTCGCGCAGCGGCGTCACGTACCCCACGGACGCCGCGCGGTACAGGTGCGCGAGCTGCGCCTGCTCGTACGCGCGATAGAAGTAGCGCACCGGCACCCAGTGCGCCTCGCCGTACTGCCCGTTGATGCGGCCCACGATCTCCTCGACCTGCGAGCGCTGCTCCGCGTAGTCGGTGACGTCCGCGCGCGACGGAACGGAGATCTGGATGAGCGACACCTTGGTGCGGAACTCGGGGTAGCGCTCGAGCAGGCTCCCGAACGCGAGGAGCCGCTCGGGAATGCCCTTCGTGTAATCGAGGCGGTCCACGCCGAGCACGAGCTTCGCCGGCCCGAGGATGCGGAGGAGGCCCTCGATTTCCTCGGCGAACTCGGGCGCCTCGGGGTTCTTGTAGTCGCCGGGGAGGATCCCGATCGGGAAGACGCCGGTGCGCGTGCGTCGGTCTTGATACTCGATGCCTTCGTCCGACACGCGTGCAGGATGCAACGATCCCACGGTCGCCAAGAAGTTCCGCATGAAGGCCGGCGTGTGGAAGCCCAGAAGATCGAACGAGAGCATCGCGTCCAGAATCTCGCGGTGCCACGGCAACATCTCGAAGAGGTCGGGCGGCGGAAACGGGATGTGCAGGAAGTGGCCAATGGGTCCGGTGTGCCCGCGCGCCCGCAGCTCGCGGGCCAAGAGCAAGAGGTGGTAGTCGTGCGCCCAGACCGTCCCGTCTGGCGCCACGGCGTTCACGGCGGCGTCGGCGAAGACGCGGTGAACCTCCTCGTACGCGAGCCACCCGCTGCGCGCGAAGCGGACGCGGCTCGGGAAGAGGTGGAACAGGGGCCACAGGACCTTGTTGCAAAAGCCGTTGTAGTACTCGCGATACCACCGCTCCTTCAGATCGAGTCCGAGGAGGCCTGGCGAGAAATCGCCCTCGAACGCCGCGACGGGCTCCTCGTCGTCGTCGATCGTCTTGCCGTTCCATCCGAGCCAAATGCCGCCGCGTGTCTGCAGGGCGGGCCCCAGCGCCGAGACGAGGCCGCCCACGCTCTGCGGTCGCCCGTCCTTCGCGCTGCGCATGCTCGGCAGGCGATTGGACACGACGAGCAGCGACTGGCTCGCGGCGCGCGCGATCGGGCGGCGCTCCACCGCCCTTGGCAGCGACGTCACCGTCGTGCGCAGCCCCTCGCGCAGCGCCACGAGCTCCTCGAGGAACGCCATGACGTGCGCCGTGCCCTCGAGCTCCCAGCGCGCCTTGGTCCGCCGCGATTCGCCGTGGCGCACCACGATCGCGTCGTCGCCGACCTCGAGCGCGCCGAACATGTGCTCGTCGGTGAGATCGTCGCCGACCGCGAGCAGGCGCGCGCCGTTCCCGGCGCGCTCGCGGACCCACGGCACCGCCGTAGACTTCTGGACGTAGGGCGGTCGCACGTCGATCGCCAACGTCGACTGGCTCGGCTTGAGCAGCGGAATCTTGTCGAGCAGCGCGGACGCCTCGACGACGAACGCCTCGCGATCGGCGCCGGACAGACGGCGGTAGTGGAGCACGATGCCGGTGGACTTTCGCTCGACGCTCGCCTTGGGGTACCGGAGGAGCAGCTCGTCCAAGCGGAGGGCGAGGTTGGCGAGCTCGACCGGCTCGTCGCGGAGCGGCTCCCACGCGCCGTCGCCACGGCGGAACGCGCCGTGCTCCGCCACGAGGTAGGTGCCGGGGAAGTGCTGCTCCAGAAAATCGCGCGTCCGCCCGCTCACGATGACGAACGTGACGTCCCGAAGCGCAGACGCGCGCTTGACGAGGCTCTTGACCGCCGCGCTGGGCACGGCCTCCTCCGGCGTCGGCGCGAACGGCACGAGCGTCCCGTCCAAGTCGCAGAGGATGCCGAGCGGGGAGTGGCGCAGGAGCTGGTCGAAGTGCTCGCTCACGTGGGGTTCTCCAGCCGGAACCAGTAGAAGGCGTGAGGGCCGAGGGAAAGGAAGTAGCCCTCGGTGAGCGCCGGAAAGACGGCTTCGCCCACGATCTCACGCGGGCGTTTGCCGGCGTGAGGGCCCATCGCCAAGCTCGCCGGCTGAACGAAGCGCGAGAGGTTCGCGACGACGAGGACCTCCTCCTTCTCGTA
>JAYVXL010000331.1:0-1922 GCA_043785185.1 Myxococcales bacterium | reverse complement strand
CGCGAGCTGCGCGGCGAGGCCGCTCAGCGGATCGGCCGGGTGCAGCCGCCCCTGCTCGGCAAGCAAGAGGCGCTCGGCCGCGGCCGCGACCTCGGGCTCGAGCTCGGCGAAGTAGAACGGCGCGGCGTCCTCGATGCGCGCGCGGAGGACGCTCCAGTCGACGGCGAGCGAGTGGAGCGCGAACCCTGCGTCCTCGAACGCGCGGAGGACCGCCTTCGCCCACGTGTAGAGGCCGCGCAGGTACTCGGTGAGGACGTCGTCCCGTCCGAGCAGCGGGCGCATGCGCGGATCGGTCGCGAGGAGATAGAGGCCGCTCAGCGCCACGCGCAGCTCGCCCAAATCGTCGATGCGCGCGCGCATGGCCGCGCAGGCCGCTTGGGCCGAAAGATCCGGCGGCACACCGTCCATGATGTGGTCGACGCACATGACGTTGACGGTCATGGTGAGCTGCTCGTGGACGAGCTCCTCGAGGACGGCGAGGAACTCGTCCGGCACGCGCGGCGCGCGCACGCGGACGCGCGAGTCGCGGCGGCGGGGTCCCGATGCGGCGGCCGCCGAATCGCTCTCGGCGGCGACCTCGAGCGTCTCGGAGTCGAGCGGCAGGGTGGGCGACGAACGCGGGGCAGGGTCTCGCATGGCGTCTTGGACGGTACGGCAGGACGCGCGCGTTCCCGCCTCCCGTTCGCGTCTCAATTGCCGATCGCCGCGCGACCCGAGGTGTGTGCTAAGAGCACGCCCCCATGGGCCTCTCCGTCGGCATCGTCGGCCTCCCCAACGTAGGGAAATCGACTCTCTTCAACGCGCTCTCGACCGCCAAGGCCGAAGCCGCGAACTACCCCTTTTGCACGATCGAGCCGAACGTCGGCGTCGTCATCGTGCCCGACGCTCGCATGCAGGCGCTCGACGGCGTCGTTCACGCGGACAAGATCGTGCCCACGGCGATCAACTTCGTCGACATCGCCGGACTCGTTCGCGGCGCGAGCAAAGGCGAGGGGCTCGGCAATCAGTTCCTCTCGCACATCCGCGAGGTCGACGCGATCGTCCAGGTGGCGCGCTGCTTCGACGACCCGAACGTCGTCCACGTCGAGAACCGCGTCGATCCGGTCGGCGACATCGCGACGATCACGACCGAGCTTTGCTTGAAGGACCTCGAGACGGTCACCAAGCGCCTCGATCGCGCGCGGAAGGCGCTGAAGAGCGGCGATCCGAAGGAGAACGTCGCCTTCGAGGTGTGCCAGGGCCTCGCGGCGCACCTCGACCAGGGCACGCCCGCGCGCACGTTTGCGATGCCGGACAACCAGGACGCCGTCCTCATCGTCCGCGACATGCAGCTGCTCACGCAGAAGCCGACGTTCTACATCGCGAACATCGACGAGGGCACGATCGGCAACCTCGACAAGAACCGGCATGTCCAGGCGCTCACGAAGCACGCCGACGGCGAAGGCGCGATCGTCGTCCCCGTCTGCGCGGCGCTCGAGGCGCAGATCGCCGAGCTCGACCCCAAGGATCGGCCTGATTTTCTCGCGAGCGCGGGGCTCCTTGAGCCCGGCCTCTTCGCGGTGATCCGTGCAGGATACAAGCTCCTCGACTTGCTCACGTTCTTCACCGCGGGCAAGACGGAGGTCCGCGCGTGGACCACGAAGAAGGGCGCGCGCGCGCCGCAAGCGGCCGGCGTCATCCACACCGACTTCGAGAAGGGCTTCATCAAGGCCGAGGTCATCTGGTGGGAGGACTTCGTGAAGCTCGGCGGCGAGTTGAAGTGCCGCGACGCGGGGAAGCTGCAGATCGAGGGCAAGGAGGCCGTGCTGCGCGACGGGGACGTCGTGCATTTCCGGTTCAACGTCTGACGACGTTGAACCGGGAAATGCTGCCTTTGTCTGGTGGGCGCTGCGCGCCCCTCACGCGCCGAGGGCGCGTGAGCC
>JAYVXL010000330.1:0-6517 GCA_043785185.1 Myxococcales bacterium | reverse complement strand
CGCGCACGATGCCGATCGACGCGCCGACCTTCACGACGAAGTCCTCGCCCATGCCGAGGATGGCCTCGTGGGTCTCGAGCGCGAGCCACGCGGCGTCGCTCGCCGCGCGCGTCGGGTTCGAGCTGAGACCGGCGACGGCGCGGGCCTCCCCGTGGGAGTCCCAGATCCATCGCATGCCGCGCTTGTACGCCATCTCGCCGAGCATCACGCGCAGGTTCTGGACGGCCTTCGGGAGGGCGGCTTGCTGATCGTCCGCCTCGTCCGACGCCGACAGACCGTGCAGGCGCAGCGTGACGAGCGCGACATGGCGGACCTCGCGCGGCCCGAGCAGCGGCGACGGCTCGGGGGCGCCTTGCGGGCCCGAGGCCCCCGGAGGCGGCGACGATGGGCGCTGGCTGGTCCCCGGCCCCTCGAGGCTCGACAGCGCGATCGGCACCGCCGCTTGCGTCCGCCCGTCTGCGGCCTTGGACGCCTCGGCGCTCCCGGCCGGCGGCGGGTCGCTCGTGCCCGGCCGCGTGTTGTCGCGCGTCACGATCTGCGCGATCGTCGCCTCGAGCCCCTGCGCCTCGATGAACTCTTGCTTGAGGAGCAGGGCGCGCGTGATCGCGCTCGAGAGCTCGCGGCCGGTCGCGTACCGCTCGTCGCGCTTGGCGGCGAGCGCCTTCATTACGATGGCCTCGAGCTCGGGTGGAAGCTCGCGGCCGTACGTGCTGGGCGGCTCGACCATGCCCTCGCGGACGATGTCGAGCAGCGCCTCGCCGCCGAGGCCGCCGTGGAGCGGCCGGCCGGTGAGGCACTCCCAGAGGATCACGCCGAGCGCGTACAGATCGCTCCTTCGATCGACCTTCTCGCCGCGCGCCTGCTCGGGCGACATGTACCCGAATTTGCCCTTGAGGACGCCGGCCTCCTCGTTGAACAGCTTCGCGCTGGCGATGCCGAAGTCGGCGATCTTCACCGTGCCCTCGAACGAGAGCAGGACGTTCTGCGGGCTCACGTCGCGGTGGACGATCTCGAGGCTCGCGCCGCCTTCGTCCTTCTTCTCGTGCGCGTAGTGCAAGCCTTTTGCCGCCTCGCCGATGATCCACGCGGCGACCCACGGCGAGATGCGCGTCCCCTTCTGCTTCGCGGCCGACATGAGCATGCCGAGGTCCGGGCCCTCCACGTACTCCATCGACAGGAGCTGCCCTTCGTCGCCGCCGTCGAAGAACTCGTAGACCTGAACGACGTTCGGGTGGTTCAGGCGCGTCGCGACCTGCGCCTCCTCGACGAACATCGCGCGAAATCGCCGGGACGCTCCGTACGACGGCAAGATGCGCTTGACGACGAGGACCTTGTACGTGCCCTCCGCACCTCGCTTCTTCGCGAGAAAGACCTCGGCCATTCCACCCGCGCCGAGGCGACGGATGATCTCGAATTGTGCCAGCCGTGCAGGAATGGGCGGGGTCGACGCCAAGGCGACGATTGTACAGCACGCGCCGGTCCTCCGGACCTGACGAACGGTGAAAGAGACAAGCCGCGCCGCGCGATTGTCCGCGAATGTCAGAGAGACCCTTCAGAGGAGACGAAAAGGGTGTAAATTGTTCCTCTCCCCGATGACGAGCGGCGCCCCTCTGCCCCAGCCGACAGCGAGCGGCACGCTGGCCAAGACGCCGTTCTCCCATTTGCTCCTCTACCTTCTGGAGAAGCAGCTCACGGGCAGCATCGAGCTCATGGCGCCGGACGGCGAGCGCTCGACGATCCTCGTCCTCGAGGGCTTCCCGTCGAAGGTGCGGACGAGCGAGCCGACGAGCTATCTCAGCAACGTGCTCCTCGAGACGGGCATCGTCTCGAGCGAGCAGCTCGAGTCGTCGATGCAGTATTTCCGGCCGGGGCAGCCAGGGCAGCAGCTCCACGGGCAGCTGCTCATCAGCCTCGGCGTCCTCGACATGCCCCGCCTGCTCGAGGGGCTTCGCGCGCAGATCGTCCACAAGCTCGAGTACCTGTTCAACTGGCCCGCGGAGACGCAATACGCCTACTACGACGCGTTCGACGCGCTCGCCGGCTACGGCGCGGACGACTTGGTCACGGTCGACCCGTTGCCGCTCGTCTGGGGTGCGATCAAGCAGGCGCCGTCGTGGGAGCACGTGCACCAGGCGCTCTCGCGCGTCGGCGGCGCGCCGCTGCGCGTGGCGCCCACCGCGCAGGTCGAGCGCCTCGGCCTCACGCCGGACGAGCGCCAGTTCGTGGAGCTCTTGCGCAGCCGCCCGCGTCGCATCTACGAAATGACCGCGGCCGGCACGATCGGGCCGAGCGTCAAGCAGCTGCTCCTCTATTGCCTGCTCATCGCCAAGCAAGTCGACATGCTGGCCGAGGACGGCGCGAATGCGCAGGCGTCGCGGCGAAGCGCGGTGCCGGTGCCCGCCGCGCCGCCTCCTCCGGCTCCGCCTCCGCCTCCTCCCCCCGCGTCGCACGCCGCCGTCGCGCGCGTGCAGCTGCAGCCGCGCCACGTGCAACGCCCGGGCGCGGCCGTCGAGGAGACGGCGCCGCCCAGCGTCGTCCGCCGCGATCAGCGCGCGTCGGCGCCGGTCCTGACGCCGGCGCCGCCCGTCGCGGACATCGGCGCGACGGATATCGGCGCGGCGATCGCCGAGGCGACGCGCGGGATGGAGCAGCCGCCGCCGCCGATGGGGTTCGGCGCTCCGCCGCCGGGCTCGCCGCGTCCCCCCTCCGTGGTCCCGTCGCCGCCGCGTCCGTCGGGCGCGATGCCGTCCGCGCCGCCGCGCCCGTCGGGCGCGATGCAGGCCGCGCCGCCGCGCCCGTCGGCGGGGATGCCGTCCGCGCCGCCGCCCGGGATACCGTCCACGCCGCCCCCCGGGACGCCGTCCACGCCTCCGGGGCGCCCGTCGTCGGTGATTCCCGCGGCGCCGCTCTCGAGCTCGATGCTGGCGAGCGAGGCGGCGCCGGTCTCGTCGCGCGGCCTCGAGCCGCTCACGCAAGATCTCGCCACGCAGCGCGCCCGCATCCTGAAGCGCGCCGAGGAAATCACCAAGCAAGACTACTTCCAGATGCTCGGCGTCGCGCGCGATGGGTCGACCGACGACGTGCAGAAAGCGTACTTCCTCCTCGCGAAGGTCTGGCATCCCGATCGCCTGCCGCCGGCGATCAGCGACGTCCGCGAGCAGTGCACGAAGGTGTTCGCGCACCTCAGCGAAGCCCATCAGACGCTGACGGACGCCGAGCGTCGCAGCCACTACATGATGCTCATCAAGGACGGCGGCGCGACGCCGGACGACCAGGCCCAGATCGCCGGCATCCTCGAGGCGGCGACGAACTTCCAGAAGGCGGAGGTTTGCCTCCGGCGCAACGATCTCGTGCAGGCCGAGCAGCTCGTTCGCGCCGCGTACGAGGCGGATTCGCAGCAAGCCGACTACCTCGCGCTCGTCGCGTGGCTCGAGGCGATGAAGGCCGAGAACTCGAGCCACGACGCGACCGAGAAGCGCATCGCGATGCTCGACGCGGCGATCAAGCTGAACGGCAAGTGCGAGCGCGCGTACTTCTACCGCGGCATGCTCTACAAGCGCGTCGGCAACGAGAAGGGCGCGCACAAGGACTTCAAGGAGGCGGTGGACTTGAACCCCCGCAACATCGACGCGACGCGCGAGCTTCGCCTGTACGCGATGCGCAAGGGCACCTCGGGGCCGTCGGAGCGGCCGTCCACGCGGCCGGGCGCGAGCAAGAAGCCCCCGCCGGACACCGGCGGTGGTCTCTTCGGAAAGCTGTTCAAGAAGTAGGACGCGGCGACCGGCGGCGCCTCGCGCGGCTACGCGGGGTCGCTCGCCGGCGGCCCGCCGCGCACGTGCATCGAGACCGGGCGGGGCTCCGTCTTCGCGAGCGCGCCGAACGCCGCGCGGAACGCGTCGGGCGCGAGGCCGGCCGTGGTCGCGATGCGCTGCAGCTCGTGCGGGTCGTCGAAGTCTTCGGGCTTGAGCCGCAGCATGTACGTGCGCGCGATCTTGTACCGGTCGCTCTCGATGTCGACCATTCGCACCTTCATGCGGCCGGTCGACGGGTCCATGATGTCGGCGAACGGGATCGGCTTGAACAGGCCGCGCTGGATCGAGATGAGCGCCGAGTGCCCGCCCTCGATGACGTAACGCGCGGCGCAGTAGCCGAGATCGCGCGTGTACTCCATGTCGAACGGGATCGGGTCGGCGCAGCGGAGCTCGTAGCCGATGTTCTTGGGCACGATCGTCGTCTTGAGCATCAGCGCGGCGAGGCGCTTCTGCACCGCGACCTTCAGGATGTCGCCGAAGTTGATCTCGGCGAGGCGCACGTGGTCGTGCTCGTCGCGCTCGACGTTGGCGAGCCCCGCGAGGTCCGCCTCCGGCAGGAGCTCGACGATGCCCTCGGCGAGCACGGCCACGCCGTCGGTGCGGCCGTGCGCCAAGCGCTTCACGATCGCGCCGGCGAGGATGTCGACGACCGTGGCGAGGCGCACCTCCTTGCCGAACTCCTCGGGGATGAGCGTCAGCGTCGCGCCCGCCGCCTTGCCGATGCCGAGCGCGAGGTGGCCCGCCTTGCGGCCCATCGCGATGACGAAGTACCAGCGCGACGTCGTCTTCGCGTCGACCATCAGATTTTTCACGATCTCGACGCCGATGTGGCGCGCGGTCTGAAACCCGAAGGTGTACGTGTCCTGCGGTAAATCCAGGTCGTTGTCGATCGTCTTGGGGACGTGGACGACCCGCAGCTTGCCGCGGCTCATCTCGGCGAGCTTGTGCGCGGAGAAGCACGTGTCGTCGCCGCCGATCGAGATGAGCTGGCCGACGCCGAGTCGCTCGAGCGACTCGAACGTGCGCTTCAGGTGCTCGGGGTTCTTGGTGGGGTTGGCGCGCGCGATGCCGAGGTGCGAGCCGCCGCGGAAGTGGATGCGGCTCGTGTCCGCGATCGTGAGCGGCGTGACATGCGAGGTGTCGCCCTCCATGAGCCAGCGGAAGCCGTCCTGGATGCCGAGCACCTCGACGTTGGAGAGCGCGGCGCGGATGGTCGCCGCGCCGATGACGCTGTTGATCCCGGGCGCGGGGCCCCCACCGACGACAATCGCGAGCTTGGAGCTTTCGGCCATGCGCGGGTCATTGTAACAGCATGGCCATGAGTTGGTGGACCCCGCGGAAGGTCGGCGAACCGCCGAGCTTGCAGATCGGCACGATGAACTTCGGGAAACGCACGCCCGAGGCCGACGCGGCGCGCATCGTGCGGCGCGCCCTCGAGCGCGGCGCCACGTTCTTCGACACCGCGAACGCGTACGTCGACGGCGAGAGCGAGCGCATTCTGGGGCGCGCGCTCGGCAAGGACCGCGACCGCGCGGTCCTCGCCACGAAGGTGGGGTTCGGGCGCGTGGGCGGAAAGCCCGAGGGGCTCTCCCGCGCGCGCATCCTCGAGGCGTGCGACGCCAGCCTCGCGCGCCTCGGGACCGATCGCATCGACCTCTACTATCTTCACGTCCCCGACCACGCGACGCCGATCGAGGAGTCGATGGACGCGCTCGCCGTCTTGCTGGCGGCGAAGAAGATCCTCCACTGGGGTGTGTCGAACTACGCGTCGTGGCAGATCCTCGAGATGATGCACGTCGCGGGCTCGCGCGGCATGCCGCGGCCGGTCATGTCGCAGCAGATTTACAACGTGCTCGTCCGCCAGCTCGACGTCGAATACTTCAAGTTCACCGCGAAGCACCCGATCGCCACGACCGTCTACAACCCGCTCGCCGGCGGTATTTTGTCGGGCAAGCACACGAAGGACGCATCCCAGAAAGGGACGCGCTTCGACGGCAACCGCCTCTACCAAGGGCGCTACTGGAACGACGCGACGTTCGCGCGCGTCGCCGAGCTCGCGGCCGTCGCGAAGGACGAAGGGGTCGACCTCGTCACGCTCGCGCACGCGTGGGTGGCGGGGCGCGCGGGCGTCGACGCGGTCCTGCTCGGGCCGGGGAGCGTCGAGCACCTCGACGCGGGGATCGACGCGTGCCACGCGACGCTCTCGCCCGCCGCGCACGACCGCATCGACGCGCTGTGCCGCGCGTGGGCCGGCACCGACGTGACGTACGCGCGGTGACCATGCTCGACGCCCACGTGGAGAAGCTGGACCTCGCGACCGCGATCGCCGAGTACGAGGAGCGCGGCTTCGCGCGCGTCGGCCGTGTCGCGTCGGACGCGGTGCTGGACGAGCTGCGCCAGCGCGCCGACCAGATGATGATGGGACGGCTCTGGTACGAGGGCCTGTTCTTCCAGCGGGACACCGAGACGAACAACTACGACGACCTCGAGTACGGCAAGGGCTGGCAGGGGCCGACGCTCAACTACCGAAAGATCGAGAAGCTCGAGAAGGACCCGGCGTACTGGGCTTGGCTCTCGAACGACGTCTTCGCCAAGATCGCGCACCAGGTCGTCGGCGAGGAGGTGTCGATCTATCGCGCCTTCCTGATGAACAAATCGAGCCAGGGCGGCTCGAACCTGCCGTGGCACCAAGACGGCGGGCGGTT
>JAYVXL010000329.1:0-1922 GCA_043785185.1 Myxococcales bacterium | reverse complement strand
GAACTTCCAGGAGGCGTCGTCGAAATACGAGAACCTCGGCCTCGTCTCCCTGACCGGCGGCGGCGACGAGTTCACCCCCGAGATGAAGCGGGACGTGGAGCAGGCCGCTTGCAAGATGGGCGGCGATCACGTGTCGCTCAACGCGTCGGCGCCGGGCGTCTTCCAGTTCATCGTTTGGCGGTCACGTTGAGGGGGCTCGCCGCCGCGTGGGCCGTCGCGCTCGGCGCCGCGGGCTGCGCGCTCGCGCCGACGGGCACCGCCGAGCCGCCGCGCTACGCGCCGGAGGACCAGGCGAGCGCGCGCGCCGCGAAGAGCACGACCCGACCGCTCGTCCTCGAGTGGCCGGCGGCCGATCGCGCGGCGCTCGAGGCCCAGCGCGCCAAGGGCGTCGTCGTCGTGCGCTTCGCCGCGCGCGAGATGGAAGTGCTGCGCGGCTGCCGCGCCGCGACGGCGTACCGCTATGAGGCGCTCACGCCCAAGGAAGAGGGGCTCGTCTTCCACACCGAAGACGAGCTCGACGCGGCGATGCCCATCCACGCCGTCCACCTCGAGGCGAAGCTGCGCGAGAAAAAGGCGCTGCGCGTCGGCATGACGATCGTAGGAATGTACGAGTCGGAGGCGCGCGCGTGGAAGGACAGCGATCTCACCGGTGATTGCGCCGGCGCCACGCACGTCGTCCGCGCGCTCGCCGTCGGCGCGTTCGAGATCTCGGCGAGCGCGGCAGTGAGCGCGTCGGTCGAAGCAACGGCGCCCATCGGCGGCGCGCGCGGCGCGCACGACGAAGGGCGTGAGGTGCTCCACAAGGACGGCAGCAAATGGGCGTGCGCGAAGGCCGCACGCTCCGACACGGCGCCCCCGTTCGACTGCGGCGCGCCGCTGCGGGTCGAGGTCGCGCCGATCCAGTTCGCGCGCGCCGCGTCGCCCGTCGGCGGCGGCCGCGCACCGCAGGCGCCGGGCGCCGCGTGCCCGCCCGGCCTCGTCCCGCGCGGGAGCGCGTGTGAAGCGGTGAGCCCCGACCGCCCTCCCCTCCTCGACGTCTTGAGCGCGCCGAAGTGAGCGCGCGCAGGGCGACGCGTCACTCGCGGCGGTCGCGCTTCATCGCCTCGAGCTCGTCGAGCGACTTCGGCCAGTCCTTGCCGAGCAGCCGCGAGAGCGCGCGATCGGCGAGCAGCTTGCCACCGGTCTGGCACGTCGCGCAGTAGTTCGACTCGTTCTCGGCGTAGACGATGCGCATGACCTTCTTTCCGCACACCGGGCACGGCGCTCCGTACTTTCCATGGACGGCCATCTCGTCGCGGAACGCCGTCACCTTCGTGGGGAACGCGTCGCCCGCCTCCGCGCGTAAGCGGTCCGTCCACTCGCGGAGCGTCGCCGTCGTCGCCGCGAAGAGGCGCGCGATCTCTTCTTCGCCAAGCTGCCGTGACAGGCGCGTCGGCGAGAGCTTCGCGCGGTGGAGGATCTCGTCGGAGTACGCGTTGCCGATGCCGCTGAAGAGGTGTGGGTCGGTCAGCGTGCGCTTCAGCGTGTGGCTCTCGCGCTGCAGCGCCGCCGTGAACGCCGGCAGATCCGCGGTCATCACCTCGAGCCCGCCCGGGTCGATGGCGGCGAGCGACGCCGCGCCGCGCAGGATGTGGAGCGACGCGCGCTTCTTGGTGCTGACCTCCGTGAGCACGAGCGTTCCCGCCGGGAAATCGAAGCCGGCGAGGCCGACCTTCTTCGGCACCGGCGCGCCGCGCTCGAGCCACTTGAAACGCCCCGCGACCATCAGGTGAACGACGACGAAGATGTCCTCCTCGAGCGCGAGCACGATGCGCTTGCCGAGGCGCGAGACGCGCACGACCTTTTTCCCTTCGGCGGCGCGCGGCGATGGGTCGACCGTCCGCAGGACGAAGGGGCTCGCCACGCGAACGCGCTCGAGCGGC
>JAYVXL010000328.1:0-6546 GCA_043785185.1 Myxococcales bacterium | reverse complement strand
CCGCCGGCGGGATCGCCACGAGGCCGGAGTTCGTGGCCGCCACGTACACGGTGCCGTCCGCGGCGATGGCGCCGATCGAGCTGTTCACATTCCCATCGACGCGAGAGGTCCACCTTAGACCGCCGTCAGGCCAGACGGCGTAGACGGCCTGATTGTTCGTGCCGACGTAGATGGTCCCGTCGGCGCCGATCACCGGCCCCACGTTCATGTCGGCGGAGTCGTCGGTGAACGTCCACGCGATGCCGCCGTCGTTTGACGACCCGCGGTACGGGCTCCGGCCGACGCGCGTGGGGCATCGACCGGCCATGGGCCACGGCGCGCCCGCTTGCAGGCCGGCCGTGTTGCCGCAGCCCTCGTCCGTGCCCGCCTCCTCGACGGCCGCATCTTCGACGGAGCCTCCGGCGTCGAGAACCGGGCCCCCCGGCGCGCCGCAACCCACGCCCTCGCACGCGATAGGATCGACGAACGCGTCGCGGCACGCGCCGCTCACGCAGGTCGATGTCGGATCGCACGTGACGCCGTCGCACGCCCGCGAAAGCTCGATGTTGAGGCGCAGGGGCACGTGCGCGATGAAGCCGAGTCGCCGCCGCGCGACGACGCAGCCCTTCGGGTCGACGACACCGGCGTCGCCCGAGGCGAGGCAGGTCGCCACGTCGCGCGAATGGCCGGCGGTCACCTTGATGCGGATCGGCGCGGACGGCGCACCGCTCGGGACGAGTACGAAGGTGCCGATCGCAAAGCCGCGGTCATCCGGGCCGCAGAGCGTCGTCGTCGTCGCGGGCGGCGAGGTCTCGACGTCGGCGCCGCGACCCACGGTGATCGCCACGCCCTGGAGTTGATCGCACGGGACGTCGGTGTGGAGGACGAGGGTCATCTCCGTCGGCCCGCGGCAGCCCGCGGAGCTGACGCCGAGCGCAGAGGCGCAAGCCACGGCGGCGAGCGCCAGGCGGCTGAGCGACCGGCCCGGCCGAATTGGTAGCGCCAATTGATGGTACCAATTCGTCCTACCCATTGGTACCACGAATCACTTCTGGCCGGCGGCCAGCGCGAGCCCGCGATCCGCGCCGCGCATCGCGCTCTCGACCGCGCCGTCGACCGCGCGATCTTGCAGCTCCGCCACTCGCCCCAGATTGGACAGAACCTGCGCGCTGTCCACCGTCGTCGCTGCACCGGAGAAGGTGCCCTGCAGCGTCTGCTGCGGGACCTTGCGCACGGCGAACTCCACCTGCGCCTGGAACATGACGTTCCCGTTGGAGGCGCCCTGCGCGAGGCGGGTGATCGTCCCGTCGAGCATGAGCACCGGAATCTTGCGCTCGCCCGCCTGTCGAACGAGCGACGCGTCCGCCGCGTCGACGAGCAGCGCGCCTTTCAACGTCGCTGCGCGCGCGCGCGCTGCGCTGCGCATGACGCCGCCGAGCGACTCGCCGCGGACGTTCGTGGCGTTCTTCATGTTCCCGAGCTGAACGACGTAGCGCGCGTTGCCGATGTTGGCAGCGACCGGGGCCGGCGCTGCCTTCCCCTGGAGCGCCTCGATGCTCGCCTTGAGCTGCGACTTCACCGCGCCGCTCGGCTCGCTCGCGAGGTGCTTTTGCAGCTGCGCGATGGCGCCGTCGTCCCCCACCTGCGCGAGCGCGGCGGCCGCGGCCGCACGCACGGCAGGGTGCGAGTCGTCGAGCGCGCGCTCGAGCACGAAGCGCGCGTCCGGCGGCTTGGCCTTCCCGAGGTAGAGCGCCGCGCTCACGCGCACGCGGAAGTCCGGTCCGTTGAGGAGCTCCGTCTTCACGTTCGCGGCGTCCTGCGCAGGAGAAATGCCGGCCGTACCGCAAACGATGCCGCCCACGAGCGCCAGGCGCACGAGTACTTGGATGCACGAACGGGTGCGCCCCAGCCAGCCTCTCAATCTTGCTCCTCTATGTGCGTTGGGCGAACCGAAGGCATCCAAGCGGCGAGGCGCGAGCTCGCTAGCCTGTTCACTCTACAAGGGTGCACCGGCACCGCAAACCCCGAACCGGAATGAGCGACGCGGGAGGAGGATGCATCTTCTCGTTCATGCAGCGCGGCGTCGGCAGAAGGTGGGAGGTTTCCTCCCGCCTCGTGTGAGCGGCACCTTCGCGCGCGAGGAGAAACGCCGCGCAGCGTCACGAACCGACGCCACATCGGCAAGACGAACGTCAGAGCAGGGTCTTCAGCTCTTTCTCGATCTCGGCATCTTCGCCGTCGTCGTAGCCGAGGTGGACGAAGCGAACCGTTCCCGACGCGTCCACCACGAACGACGCCGGCGGCTTCCGTGGCTCCCACTTGCCGGCGATGCGCTTTCCGTCGTCCCAGACGTTGTCGAATTTCCCGTCGTGAATGGCGAGGAACTCATCGATGCCGCTGGGCTCGTCGTCCTCGCTCACGCCGACGATCGTGACCGTGCCGGCGTATTTTTCGGAGAGCTTCTGGAGCTGCGGGAAGGCCTTCCGGCAAGGCTGGCACCAGGTCGCCCAGAACACGACCACGACGACCTGACCGCGCGCGCGCGCAAGCTCGAACGGCGCGCCGCCGGCGACGCGCGGGCGCGCGAACAGCGGCGCGGCGCGACCGACGAGCGGGTGGCCGAGCTCGGCGGAGGTGTGACCGCCCAGTCTCGCGGCGCAGCCGACGAGGCCGACGAGGCCTACCCCGAGAGCGAGCGCGGCGACGCGCGCAGCGGCGTGCATGGGCCGAATCTACCGCAGCGCCGCGTCGACGGCCTCGGCCAGGGTGCGGACGCCGACGACCTCGATGCCGCCCGCGCTCCGCGCCTCGCTCGACGCGGGCACGATCGCACGGCGGAACCCCATCTGATGGGCCTCGGCGAGCCGCGCCTGCGCGCGCGCGACGCCGCGGACCTCGCCCGCGAGGCCAACCTCGCCGAAGACGACCGTGTGCGCCTCGACCGGCCGATCGCGCAGGCTCGATGCGATCGCGATCGCGACGGCGAGATCGATTGCCGGCTCGTCGACGCGGATGCCGCCGGCGACGTTGATGAACACGTCGGCCGAGGCGAGCGCGAGGCCGGCCTTGCGCTCGAGGACGGCGAGGATCATCGCGAGGCGCGCGCCGTCGACGCCGTTCGCCGTGCGGCGCCCGCTGCCGGCCGCGAACGGAGCGACGAGCGCTTGAACCTCCACGAGCATCGGCCGCGAGCCCTCGCTCGTCGACGCGATCACGCTGCCGGCCGCGTCCTTGGGGCGCTCGGCGAGGAAGAGCGCGCTCGGGTTCGGCACCTCGCGCATGCCCTCCCCGGTCATCTCGAACACGCCGACCTCGGTGGCGCTGCCGAAGCGGTTTTTCAGCGCGCGGAGGGCGCGAAACGCGTGGCCGCGCTCGCCTTCGAACGCCAGCACCGTATCGACGAGGTGCTCGAGGACCTTGGGGCCGGCGAGCGCGCCGTCCTTGGTGACGTGGCCGACGAGGAACGTCGCGATGCGATCGCGCTTGCTGCGCTCGACGAGGCGCGCGGCGACCTCACGCAGCTGGCTCACCGTCCCCGCCGCGCTGTCGAGCTCGGGTGCGCGCACCGTCTGAACGCTGTCGAGCACGAGCGCTGTCGGCTTGGCGTTCTCGATGACCTGCTCGATGACGGCAAGATCGTTCTCCGCGAGGACGAGCAGCTCGTCGGCGACCATGCCGAGCCGGCGCGCACGCGCCGCCGTCTGCCCCGCGCTCTCCTCGCCGGAGACGTAGAGCGCGCGGCAGCCCTTGTGCGCTAAGCCGGCGAGCGCCTGCAGGAGGAGCGTGGACTTCCCGACGCCAGGGTCGCCGCCGAGCAGCGTCACGCCGCCGAGCACCGCGCCGCCGCCGAGCACGCGATCGAGCTCGCCGATCCCGGTCGGAATGCGCGCGGCCTGGTCGGCGTCGATCTCTTTGACCGGCTTGGCCGCGCTCGCGCGGCTCGGCGCGAGCCCGCCGGCGCCACGGCTCTTGTTCGCCGGCGCGCTCTCCTCGACGAGGGTGTTCCACGCGCTGCACGTGGTGCATCGACCTACCCACTTCGGGTAGATGGCGCCGCACGCCTGACAGACGAACTGCGTGAGCGCCTTTGCCATCAGCCGGTCGTGCAAATCTTTGTGGAGCCGAGCATGCCGCTCTTGCACTTGACGCCGGCGGGGCCGTCGCTCTCGCCGCCGCACTTCCGATGGCACCCGACGTCGCTCTTCGCGAAGCCGGCGGGGCACTGGCCGTTCACCGGCTGCGTGAAGATCGTGCTGCCGGTCGGCGCGCTCGGCGACGCGCCGCTGCTGCTGCTCGCGCTACCGAGCGCGCCGTCCGGCGGCGACTTGCGGACGACGGCGTCCTTGAGGAGCGTGGCGCTCACGTCCTTGAGCTTTTTCTCGTAGGGGTAGCGCGTGGCGTCCTTCTCGTTGACCGGCTCGGTCGGCGCGGAGGACGCGTCCGGCGTGTCCCCCGCCCCCGCGCCGCCGAGGCTGCGCGGACAACCCGCTAGCGCGGCGAGCGCCGAGCCGATGAGGAGCGCGAGGCGTAGACGATCGCGGCGGCGTCGCGCGTGCATCGGGCGCCTCAGCGGCAGAGCCCCTGCTTGCAGCGCTTATTGCCGCACTCCGGGCCCCTCGAGCACTTCATGTGGCACATCTTGTCGGCGTCGAGCATCGCGTAGTTGCCCAAGCACGCGCCGCCGGTGGGCGCGACGATCGGCTCGGGCGCGCCTCCGCCGCCACCGCCTCCGCCACCGCCTCCGCCACCGCCTCCGCCTCCGCCTCCGCCTCCGCTCCCGCCGCTGCTCCCTCCGCCACCACCACCACTGCTGCTCCCTGCGCCGCCGCCGCCACCGCCGCCGCCACCGCCGCCGCCGCCGCCGCCTCCACCGCTGCTTCCGCCACCTCCGCCGCTGCTTCCGCCGCCGCCGCCGCCCGCGTCCCGCCGCGCGGGGGGCCACTTGCCGCCACCGGAAGACGGCGCCACGTTCGCGACGGCCGCTTGGAACGCGTCCTCGCCGACCCAACCCATCATTCGGCTGCCTGAGGCCGGATCGTCGAACGTGATGAGGAACGAGCCGCCGGTCTGCGAGATCTTCATCACGTTCGCGCCCGACGCGAGCGTCGCGAGCGGCGCGCCGTCCGGCGGGGATTTGTGGACGACGACGCCGTCCCGCGCGGTGGTCGCGGCTTCGGGGTCCTGCTTCTTTTCGTAGGGGTAGCGCGTCACGTCGCCTTCGTTCGTCGGCTTCGCGTTGGCGTTCGCCGCGGCGCCGGCCTCGACCGCGCCTCCGTCGCCGCCCGCGCCGTTTTTCTTCGGACACCCCGTCAGGACGAGCGCGAGCGCCGCCGCGGTCCACACCAACTCGAACGAGCGATTCGCCATTTTTCGCCTCTCCTTCAGCGCATCTTGCAGTACTTGCCCTGCGTGCAGAAGACGCCGGGGCCATAGACGCCGCAGTCGGCGCTGCTGCCGCAAAGGTGGTGGCACTTGTCGTCGGGGTGCCCGATCTTGTAGTTCGCGGGGCAGGTGCCATCGGCCTGCTTCTCGAGGACCATCGGCGGCGGCGCGCCGCCGCCGCCCGCGTCCGGCCTCGGCGCTCCGCCGCCGCCCGCGTCGACCACCGCCGGCGCCGCCGCGTCGGCGGTCACGCCGCCACCGCCGCCCGCGTCGACCGGCGCGGGCGTGACCCCCGCGTCCGACGTCGCGGGGCGCCCCAGCGCCGTGCAGATCTTGAGCGCTTCGCCCGCGCCCGCGTCGTGCAGGAATCGCTGCGCGCTGCCCGAGCACGCCTGACCGCCGGCGCAGTCGGTGTCGACCTTGCAGACCTTGCCGCAGAAGACCTCGTCGCCGAGCAGCTGCACGAGGCCCGCGGGGCACGGTCCCTTCGGCACCACGACCTGCTGCGCGCTGAACGCGTCCTTGATGACCCACCCCATGAGGCGCTCGCTCGCGTTCTTCGGGTTGTCGAACGTGACGAGCACGTATTTGTCATGCGCCGCGAGCTGCACCACGTTCGTGCCCTTGGGGAGGGTCGCGACGATCGCGCCGGACGGCGGCGCTTTGCGCGCATTGTTCGCGCTCCACTGCAGCGTCGCCGCCTGATGATCGATGGCGCTCTCGTCGGGGAAACGCGCGATCGCGTCGACGTTCGCGGCCTCCGGTCCGGCGGGCGCGGCGTCGAGCATGGCGGCGGTCGCGCCGTCGGCGGCGGCATCCGCCGCGCCGCCGTTCTTCTTTGGACAGCCGGCGAGCACGAAGACCAGAGCGCACATCACGAAGACCACAGGGGCCAGGCGCGTCGTTCGCATCGCGCCACGGTCACACGCCCCGCCCGCGAATTCAAGCGCGGCGCGCGGCGCTCTCGCGCGGGTCAACGCTCGTCCGGCGGCTCGAGGAACTTGCGGCCGCACGCGTCCGCGGCCGGCGCGGCGTCGGCCGACAGCACGCACCGGTACCACGCGACGGACCCGTACCGGAGGCACGTCGAGACGATGTCGACGCCGATCGGATCGGTGGCAGGCCGGCCGTGGAGCATGTTGACGCGCTTGGCCGCCTCGCCGCAAAGGTCAGGGTCGAGGCGCG
>JAYVXL010000327.1:0-6547 GCA_043785185.1 Myxococcales bacterium | reverse complement strand
CTCTGCTTCGACTTGGCCGACAGGCCGAAGACCGCGCCGACGCCGAGGCCGACGACGCCCGCCCCCGCGGCGACGAGGCCGATCGTCCGCTGCGTGCTGCCGGTGCTCGCGCTCGCGCCGCCCGAGTCCGGCGCGGGCGCGGTCGTTGGCATCGGCGGCGGCGGCACGGCGGTCGGCGCCGTCGCAGGTACGGGCGCAGAGACGTCCACGACCGCCGGTAGGTGCGCGGGCTTGAGCAGCGGGATGTCGAGCCCCGACGTTCCGCCGAGCGCGGCGACGATCTCCGACTCCCACGAGGCGCCGTCGTCGGACATCGAGCGGATCTTGTGGGGCCCGGGCTCGACGACGATCGGCTGCGCGACCTCGCTCGCCTCGAGCTTACGCCCGTCGAGGATGATCTGCTGCCGCGCGGCGGCGACCTCCGGCGCGACGCGGAGCAGGATGCGCGGCACGCTCTTCTCGAGCTGCGCGACGCGCTCGTGCGCGACTTGCTGCCGGGCGTCTTTGCGCGCGGCGGCGAGCTTCTCCGCGTCCCGGAAGAGCGCGAGCGCCGCGACGGGCCGCGCGTTGTGCTCTTGGCAATCGGCGAGGTACAGCGTTACGCCGAGGCCGTTGGCGTACTTGCGGCTCTCTTCGAGCATGTCGCACGCCTCGGCGTACTTCTTCTGCCCGAGGAGCTTCACGCCCTCATTGAAGAGGACCTCCGCCTTGGCCACGTCCTTCTCCTTCGTTTGCGCGTGCGCGGTCGCGGGGAGGGCGAGCGCAGCGGAGAGGGAGAGCCAGGCGAGGCGCTTCAATCGCGACCTCCGAAATCGGCCTTCGGCGTGGCAGGCGACGGCGGCTTCGGGGTTGCCACACCAGGGCGCGGCGGCGTCACGCGCGGCTTGCCGGACGGCGGGGGCGTCGGCGGCGGCGGCGCGGCGGGCGCGCTCGCGATCGCGGGCACGACCGGCAGCGGGGGCGCGCCGGCGAGGGTCGGCGGAGCGGGAATCGCGGGTGCGCTCGGAGGGGGAGCCGGCGCGATCGACGGATCGGTGACGGAGACTTCGGGCACCGCCGGGATGCTGGGACTGGCCGGGATCACAGGCGCCGGGGTGATGAGCGGCGCACGCGTGTCCGGTCGCGAGCCGCCAGAGCTCCGAAGCTGCTTGGCGCCGACGAAGCCGACGAGGCCGACGAAGCCTACCGCGGCCGCGATGGCGCCGAACAGCGGGAGGCGGCCCTTCCGCGGCGAGCGATCGTTCACGCGCGACTCGAACGCCGCGTGCGTCCCGCCGACCGAGCCGCTCGTACGGGCGGGCATCGCGAGGGGCGTCGGCGCGACGCCGGGCGCTTCCACGGTGGCGTCCGACCAGTGACCGGCCGGCGCGGCCCGCGGGCCCGTCGACGACGACGCGCTGGCCTCGCGGAGCCGGTTCGGCGCGGTGACGTTGCCCGACCGATGCCCCCCGATGACGCGGGAGACGCGATCGATCGACAGCGCGCTCGAGGCGGGCGCCACGTCGCGCAGCGCCTCGGCGAGCTCCGCGACGTTCTGGAATCGATCCTCGGGGCGCTTCTCGAGGCACTTCAGGATCGCGGCCTCCAGCATCGGCGGCACCCGCCCCGCGAGCGGGATCGGCGGCTCCGAGAGGATCTGCGCGCAGATCGCCGGCACGGTGTCCCCGACGAAGGGCCGATCGCCGGTCAAGATCTCGTAGAGGATGACGCCGACCGACCATACGTCCGTCCGCGCGTCGACCTCCTTCACCGCCTTCATCTGCTCGGGGGACATGTACAGCGGCGAGCCGAGGAGCGACGACGTCGCCGTCATCGCCGCATCTTGCGAGCCGGCCTTCGGCTGCACCTTCGAGATCCCGAAGTCGAGCACCTTTACGCACGGCGAGCCGTCGGCGCGGCGCGACAAAAACAGGTTGGCGGGCTTGAGGTCGCGGTGAACGATGCCCGCCATGTGCGCTTCGGCGAGCGCCTCGCACGCCTGCAAGACGTAGTCGACGCCGTCCTCGACGCGGAGCGGCCCATTCGTGCGGACCAGCTCGTCGAGGTCTTTGCCTTCGAGGTACTCCATGACGAGGTACGGCACGCCGTCCTCGACGAGCACGTCGGCCACCTTGCACACGTGCTCGCTCTTGATGCGGGCGGAGGCGCGGGCCTCGCGGGCGAAGCGCGCGACCGACGCGGCGTTCTCGAGCGCCTCGGGCTTGAGGAACTTGATCGCCACCTTCTCCTCGAGCGAGAGGTGCAGCGCCTCGACGACGATGCCCATGCCGCCGGCGCCAAGGACCCTCTGGACCTTGTACTTTCCCGCGATCACGTCACCCGCGCGCGTCGGAACCGGCACGACAAAAGTGTACGTGACGAACCGCGACGCGTAAACGCTGCGCGGGGTGCGACAAGGTCGCACGTGCGGATGCGCGAGTCAGGGCGGCGCGTCGATCTCGCGGCCAAACGCGGCCAAAAAGGCGCGCATGGTGTCTGCGCGCGCCTCCGCCATCGTGCGCGCGGTCTGGGTGTGCAGCTGCGACGGGAGGCGGAGGAGCTTCGTGAAGAAGTGGTCGACGCCCCAAAGCTTGTCGTCGGGCGTCCGCGCGCGACAGAGCGGATCGCTCGGCGCGTAGAACGGGCGCTTCATCGCCGCGCACGTCGCGAAGCAGCGCGCGATCCCGATCGCGCCGATGGCGTCCAAGCGGTCGGCGTCTTGCAGGACCATGCCTTCGAGCGTTGACGGGACGAGCCCGCGCGAGAACGGGTGCGTTCGGATCGCGTCGGCCACGACGTCGATGAACGCAAGCGCCACCCCTTCGCGGGTGAGCAGCGCGCGCGCGTGCTCCGCGCAGACCTCGCCCGAGAGGTGCGACTCGGGGTGGCCCTTCGGGTGGTTGAACAGCTCGTGGAGGAGCGCCGCGGTCGTCGCGCGCGCCTCGTCGGCGCCCTCGGCGCGCGCGATCGTCCGCGCGCTCGCGACGACGCGAAGGACATGCGAGAAGTCGTGCGCGGCGTCCGCCCCCTCCGCGCGCCGCTCGGCCTCCGCGCGCAGACGATCCCAGAGCGCCGTATCCATCTCCTGCACTCCCGCTCCCTTCACGCCTTCCCGCGGACTTCCCACTTGGACCCGAGCGGCGGAGGGACGAACGCGGCGAGCGCGTCCACGAGCTCCGCCGGCGCCGCGCGCGTCACGACGAGCCCGGTGTGCTCCTTCGCGGCGAAGCCCTCGGCGACGACGTGCTCGAAGAGGCGCGCGATCGGACCGAAAAAGCCGGCGACATCGAGCAGGCCCACGGGCTTTGCGTGCAGGCCAATCTGCGCCCACGTGACGATCTCGAAGAGCTCGTCGAACGTGCCGAACCCGCCGGGCATCGCGATGAAGGCGCTCGACAGGTCGGCCATGAGCGCCTTCCGCTCGTGCATCGAGCCGACGACGCGGAGATCGGCGAGGCGCTTGTGCCCGAGCTCGCGATCCATGAGCCAGCTCGGGATGACGCCGATGACCTCGCCGCCCGCGTCGAGCGCGGCGTCGGCCACCGCGCCCATGAGGCCGACGCTGGCGCCGCCGTAGACCAGAGCGATTCCGCGCTTGGCGAGCTCTGTGCCGAGCGCGCGCGCCCCTTCGGCGTACTCGGGTCGCACGCCCGGGCGCGAGCCCGTGAAAACGCAGACGCGGGAGAGGACGGTCATGCGCCCTTCCTACCGCATCTCGGGCGAGAGTTCCTCCATCTCACGCAGCGCGATCGAGCTCGGCAATCATCTGATCGCCCGTCAGCTGCGGCGCCGACGCCCCGCCGAAATACTGCAGGAGCCCGGCCTTCTCGTAGCGCGGGAGGATGCGCGGCGTCATGAGGCCGATGTCGCGCAGGTTCGGTACAAGGCGCGAGAACATGACCTCGCGGAACTCGCGCATGCCGGGCACGTCCGTCACGTACGCCCGCCACGCCGCGCGCGACATGCGGCCTTCGAACCACTCCTCGTAGACCTCGTACGCCATGAAGCGGTTTCGCATGAGGAGCGCGACCTCGAACGCCCAGTCCTCGCGCTCGTTCTTCTCGCGCTCGGTGAGCGCCGTCTTGATGTGCTCCTTCAGCGCGAGCACGCCGTAGTGCACGTGCCGCGCCTCGTCGAGGATGACCATCTTGAGGAGGTTCTTGAGCAGCGGCTCCTGCGTGCCCTTGTAGAGCGTGCCGAACGCGCCGAGCGCGAGACCCTCGACCATGATCTGCATGCCGAGGAACTTCATGTCCCACCGCGAATCGGTCATGAGCGAATCGATGATGACGAAGAGGTTGTCGTTGACGGTGTAGAGGCGACAGAGCTTCTCCTCGAGGTAGCGGCGAAACACTTCGACGTGGCGCCCCTCATCCATCACCTGCGTCGCGCCGTACAGCTTGCCGTCGAAGAACTGCACGCTCTCGGTGACCTGCGCGGCCGCGAACAAGGCGCCCTGCTCGCCGTGGAGGAACTGCGAGAGCGTCCACGCGCACAGGCTGTGGCTGAACTGGGCCTGCTCCTTCGCGTCCAGGCGGATGCCGATTTTCTCGAGCGGTTCGAAATCGAAAAAATGCGCCGGCATGAGGCGCACTTCGGGGTTGAGGGGGTCTACGTTCGTCGTCCACGGCAGCTGCTCGCTCACCCACTGGCCGCGCTTGGCGCGCTCGTAGAGGCTCTTCATCTCCGCGTGGTCGTGCGGGTACGTCCAATCGAAGAACGCCGCGTGCGACGCGCGCATCTCCGTCGGCACGCCCTGCTTGCCGCGGTGAAGGACGAGGCCGCGCACGCCGGCGGGGCCGAGCGCACGCAGCACCTTGGGGTCGCGGATCTGCACGAGCACGTCGAGCGCCTCGAGCGCCTGGTCGGCGCGCGTGCGCATGCCGGCCGGCAGGAGATCGGTGAGCGTTTCGGTCTTGGACTTCATGAGTGGCCTCCGAGCTGCGCGAAGAACGTGCGGATCTTGCGCTCGTGCGCGCGCACGAGCAGAGAGCTGAGGATCGGGAGCGCCTTCTGGACCATCGCGCCGATCTTCGCGGGCTCG
Organism: Myxococcales bacterium; assembly: GCA_043785185.1. Taxonomy (GTDB): domain Bacteria; phylum Myxococcota_A; class Polyangia; order Polyangiales; family Polyangiaceae; genus JANYHK01. The sequence goes on along the minus strand of JAYVXL010000327.1, from coordinate 1,524 downwards.
AGCGACTCCAGGCGCGCGGCGAGGGTCTTGGTCTCCCAGTCGAAGAGCTCGCCGAGCTTCTCCTCGACGACGACGAGATCGGCCGGTGTGAAGCCGAGCGACGCGGAGAAGCCGGCGCGGCGGAACTCGCCCCACGTCTCGACGAGCCACGCGTCGTCGGCGGCGATGCGCAGCCGGCCAGCCTTGCCGACCTTGCCGGCCTTCCGCGCTCCGGCGCGCTTGCCGCCGGCGCGCGCGTCTTCGATGCCGGCGACGAGCCCGAGCGCGATCATCTCGCGGAGCTCCTTCTCGGTGACGCCGGCGCGCGCGAGGACGGCCTTGGCGTCGATCCAGGCCGGCGACGCGGACGGCGCGAGCGCGTCGCCGATGCGATCCTTCACCTCGAGCAGCATCGAGCGCTGCTGGGCGGTGAACGGATCCTCGGTCTCGCCGACCACCGCGCGGATGGCGCGCAGCGGCAGAAAGCGCTCGTGCTGGAGCTGGCGCACGAGCTTGATGCGCGCGACGTGCGCCTCGCCGTACCACGCCATGTTGCGGCCGGTCTTCTCGCCCTCGGGCACGAGGCCCTGCTGGATGTAGAAGTGGATGACCTGACGCGGGAGGCCCGTCTGCTCGGACAGATCCTTCATGCGGTAGCGCAGGGGCGCGGCGCGGGCGGTCACGCGACCTCCACGATCGCGCCGTCGCTCGGCGTGCCGACGCACGCGAGCGCGTAGCCGCGCGCGCGTTCGTCGTCGGAGAGGCACGTGGGCTCGTCCATGTCGACGCGCCCGGCGCGCACCTTCACGCGGCACGCGCCGCAGCCGCCGAGGCCGCACGAGAAGGGCATGGGCACGTCCGCGGCGAGGCCGGCTTCGAGGAGCGACGCGCCGCTCGGCACGAGGACGGCGTGGTCGCGGCCCGCGACGCGGACGGTCACGTGCGCCGCGCCGCGCGTCGGCGAGGCCGCCCGGGGCGCGCGGGCCTGCGGAGAGACGAACCGCTCCTCGTGCACGCGCGCCGACGGGACGCCGCGCGCCGCGAGCACCTCGCGGACGACGTGCATCATCGCTTCCGGGCCGCAGACGAAGAACTCGGCCGCGGCCGCGAACGCCGGCGCATCCGTCGCATCCGCCGCGTCCAGCGCGGCAGAGAGCGCGGCGCGATCGAGCGTCGCGCCGAAGAGGTCGACCTTGGCGAAGCGGCTGGCGTGCGCGCGCGCGAGCTCGTCGAGCGCGTTCGCGAAGATCACGTCGCCCGGCGCGCGGTTGGCGTGGAGGAGCGCGACTCGGCGCCCGGGCTCCGTCTCGAGCGCCTCCCGCAGGATCGACAGGAGCGGCGTAATCCCGCTGCCGCCCGCGACGAGGACGAGCGGCGCGCCGGGCGGGGCCGCCGCGCGCGTGAAGCTCCCGCTCGGTCCGAGGACGTCGAAGGCGTCGCCGGGGCGCGCGTCCTCCACGAGGTGCGTCGACGCGCGGCCCGAGGCGACGCGCTTGACGGTGAGACCGACCTTCGACGTGTCGCGCGGCGAGCTCGACGCCGAGT
>JAYVXL010000326.1:0-1932 GCA_043785185.1 Myxococcales bacterium | reverse complement strand
CGAGCGCGCCGGTCGCGGTCTTCGTCGGCACCGAGCTCTCGGGAGGCCTCAGCAATCCGCTGCCGCCGCCGCGGGCGCAGAACCCCGACTCGTGCTGCCTCGATCACGTCGACGAGCAGCTCCTTCCGGTCGAGTCGTACGGCAGAAAATTCGTGATCCCGCGGAGCCCGCCGCGGGGCACCTCCGTCTTCGAGCCCGACTACATTCGTTTCCTCGGCGTCGCCGCGACGGCCGACGTGAAGACGAACCTCCCGGCGCCGAACGATCACTTCGTCCTCGCGCCTGGCCAGGTGAAAGACATCCTCGTCACCAAGGACTTCACCGTCGACTCCACGCAGCCCCTCGCCATCGGCCAGGTGCTCGTGAGCCAGGGCTACACCGAGGACGGCGACGGCGACCCGTCGCTCACGATCTTCCCCGCGATCGATCAGTACCGGCAGGACTACCTCTTTCTCACGCCGCCGACGTGGAACGTGAACTACGTCGTCATCGCGATGCCCGAGGGAACGAAGGTGACGATCGACGGCGCCCCGCTCCCCGCGGGCTGCACGAGCGCCACGAGCGGCATCCTCGATGGTGTCAGTTACGTGACGCGCCGCTGCCCGCTCCAGGTCGGCGCCCACGCGGTCGCCGGCGACAAGCCGTTCTGCGTCGCCGAGTACGGCTACGGCAACGCGGGCTCGTACGCGGTGGTCGGCGGCTCGAACGTCAAGAAGATCTACGTCCCGCCGCCCATCAAGTGAGCGTGAGCGTGAGCGTGTGCGGCGCGCCCCCTTACGGCCGCACCAAAAGCGACGGACCCCGCAACCGGCGGGTGCCGCGAGACGTAGAATGGCGGAAGTGCACGAAGAGCTTAGTCAGCCGGGGGCCGCGGGCGAAGAGCCTGACGCGCTGCTGGGACGAACGATCGCAGGGAAATACACGATAGGCACCGCCCTCGGCCGCGGCGCGATGGGCGTCGTCTACCGCGCGCAGCAGATCGCCCTGGACAAGCAGGTCGCGCTGAAGGTGCTGCGCCGCGATCTCGAGGCGGACGCCCGCTTCGCCGCGCGCTTCTACGTCGAAGCCAAAGCGGCGTCGCAGCTCGACCATCCGAACTCGACGCGCGTCCTCGACTTCGGACGCGAGCCCGACGGGCTCATGTACATCGTGATGGAGCTGCTCCACGGCAAGGCGCTCTTCGACGTCATCCGCGACGACTGGCCGCTCTCGGAGGAGCGCGCGGTCGACATCGTGATGCAGTCGCTGGCGGCGATCGCGGTGGCGCACGATCTCGGCATTCTGCACCGCGACCTCAAGCCCGAGAACTTGATGATCCTGCCGAGCATCGACGACGAGGGACGCCACGTCGACGTCGTGAAGGTCTGCGACTTCGGGATCGCCAAGCTGGGGCTCGGGGCGTCGCCCGACGCCACGGCGGAGGGCGTCGACGCGCGCGGGCTCGGCGACGCGCGACGACTCACGCAGGTCGGTCACATCGTCGGGACGCCCGCGTACATGTCGCCCGAGCAGGCGGAGGGCCATCCGGTCGACGCGCGGACGGATCTCTACTCGCTGGGCGTCATTCTCTACGAGCTCCTCACCGGGCAGACGCCGTTCGACGACGCGTCGCCGGCGGCGCTCGCGTACATGCACGTGACCGAGACGCCGCGCCCGCCTTCCGAGGTGGCGCCTCACGTCTCCGCCGCCCTGTCCGACGTTTGCATGCGCGCGCTTCGCAAGGCGCCGGGCGACCGCTTCGCGTCGGCGCGCGAGATGCGCGCCCAGCTGCGCGACGCGCTCGTGCGCGCCCACGGGCTCGACGGCCTGGATGAGCGCTCCCGCTGGACGGTCGCGCCGACGACGAGCCCCGGTCCCGGCCGCGGGACGGAGACGCTCCCGGCGCCGGCCGACGCGCCGCGGATCGCCGCCCGGCCCTGGGCCGCGCGCGCG
>JAYVXL010000325.1:0-6565 GCA_043785185.1 Myxococcales bacterium | reverse complement strand
TTTGCAGGCGTCGCACGCCTCGACGGCGCACCCGTACTGCGGGCTGCTGAGGGTGACGCACTGGCCGAAGCACCACTTCTCACCCGCGCCGCACGGGCCTGCGACGTCCGGCGTCGCGTCGACCGGCGGCTTCGTGCTCACGTCGGAAGGCACGAAGACGTCGACGGACACCATCGCTTCGATGGCCGCGTCGGCGCCGCCGTCGTCGTCGAAGGCAACACCGTGATCGTTGCCGAGGATGGCGTTGCACCCGCTCGCCGCGACGAGCACGGTGACGACGGCGGAAGCCAGCGGCCGATACGATCTCATGCTCAGGTCCCTTCTGCCCTTCCCTGTTGTTCTGCTGTTCTGCCCTTATGCTTTCGCCTTCACGCCCGCCGTCATGCCCCTCAGAACGATCCCGAAAGCGTGATCCCCGTCGTCCCTCCGCCGGCCTGCGGCGACGCCTGGAGGCGCTCGGTCCTCTTCGTCCCGCCGGGCGCGGTCAGCCAAACAATGGCGCCGGTGACGAGGGCGGCGCCGCCGGCAGCGAACGCCACCGTCGCGATCGTGCCGTCCCGAAGGGCGTCCTCACGAAGGCCCAGGCCGTCCGCGTCGCAGTGGTTCGCGCCGTCGCAGTGCGACCGCGCGTCGTCGTGCTTCGACTTCGACGCGAGGCCGAAGCCGGCGCCCACGCCGACCCCCGCGAACCCGAGCGCCGCGAGCGCGATGCCCGCCACCCGCTGGTGGCCCTGGCCGCGATCGGAGGCGGCAGGCAGCAAAGGATCGCCCGCGGCGGCGGCCGACGGCGCGAGGCCGAGAGAGGCAGAGGCGCCCACGGCCGGGTCATCGACGAGCTCGGGAACGAGCACGTCGACCGTGCGCCCGCCGCTGGCGAGCGTGACCGTCATCTCCCAACTCTTTTTACCGGGCGCGCGCGCGACGATGACGCGCGATCCCGGATCGACCGGCAACGGCAGGCCCCACTGCGCGCGTCCCACTTCGGCGCCGTCGCGCGTGACGACGAGACCGGGGACGTCGCGCGCGACCGCCAGCTTCATCCGCGAGAGGCTGGTTGCAAGCGCCGCCGCGCGGTCGCGCGCTGCCTTTTCGCGCTCCACCTGTCCAGCCGCCCGCGCGGACGCGGCGACGTCCAGGTACTCCGCCCACGCCGTGGCCGTGCGGCCGACGTGCTCGTGGCAGCTCGCGAGGTGAAACGCCGTCCCCATCCCCGGGTCGAGCCGCTGGCTCTCCTCGAGCTTTGGGCAGGCCGCGGCCCAGCGCCCGTCGGCGGCCAGCTTCTTGGCGTCTTCGAAGAGCACTTGCGCCGCGGCGGGGTCGTTGGCCAACGCCGCGCGCGTCGCGAGGAACGCGGCCCAGGACGCCGCACCGAAGAGCCAAGGGCGGGAGCGATTCATGTCGCGACGTTGCCTCACTTCCGCTCGTCAAACAGCTGGTCGGGGCTCGCCGGAGCGGCGGACGGCGGAGTCGTCGGCGCCGGGGTCGCGGCGCGCGGCGCCTCTTCGGGCGGCGGGGGCGGCAAATAGGCAGCGGGGCTCGGAAGCGGGGCGGGAGGCGCGACGACGCGCGGCGGCGGGACGTAGACCTGCGACGCGCGCGCCGGCGACGGACGAAGCGCAACGAGCGGCGTGGTCGTCCCCGCCGGCGCCGCTGTGGACGGCGCGGGCGAGCCGCCGGTCACCGCCGCGCGCGCGGCCGTCGAATCCGCCGTGGCGACGGGAGGAGGCGAGGGCACGGGCGCAGAGACCGCGGGGATCACGTCGATCGTCGCAGCGGGGGGAGCGGACGGCGGCGCCACGCTCGCGGCGGGCGCGGGATCGCCCATGAGCGAGCCGACGCGCGTGACCGCGGAGGTGAGCGTCGGCGGCATCGCGACGCCGTGGGCCTTCGCGTACGACGCGCCGGCGAAGCCCGCGACGGCGAGGACGGCGAGCGTCGCGGTCGCCATCGCGAGGCGATTGAGCACGCCCCGGCGCGCGCGCGTCCCGGTGCGCCAGGAGCGATCGGTCGACCCCCACGCCGTCTCGTCGCTCGGGCGGACGAGGGCCCCGCCGGGCGGGCTGTCGGCCACGGAGCTGAGAATGCCCACGATCCGCTGCACCGACGCGCGGCCCGCGGGCGACGCGAACTCGGCCAGCGCCTCCGCCAGCTCCGCCATCGTGGCGAAGCGTTGGTCCCGGTCTTTGGCGAGGCATCGGCGTACCACGCTGTCGAGCCCCGCGGGCACGTCCTCGCGCAGCGTCGACAAGCGCGGCGGCTCGTCCTGGATGATGCTCGCGCAGACCGCGGTGACCGTGTCGCCGACGAAGGGAGGCTGGCCGCTCAAGAGCTCGTGCAAGATCGCGCCGAGCGACCAGATGTCCGTGCGCCCGTCGACGTCGCGCGTCGCGCGGAGCTGCTCGGGGCTCATGTACTGGGGCGACCCCATCACCATCTCGCCGCCGGTGAGCCGCGTCTCTCGCTGCGAGAGGCGCGGCGGCACCTTCGAAATGCCGAAGTCGAGGACCTTGATCCACGGCGTGCCATCCGCGCGGCGGGTAGAGAAGAGGTTCGCGGGCTTCAGATCCCGGTGGACGATGCCGAGCGAGTGCGCCTCGGCGATCGCTTCGCTCGCCTGGAGGATGTAGTCGACGGCCGGGGTCACGGGCGACGGCCCGTTCGCCAGGATGAGCGCCTCGAAGTCGCTCCCGTCGAGGTGCTCCATGACGATGTACGGCTCTCCCGACGGCAGCACGTCGACGTCGAGGATGCGGACGCAGTACTCGCTTCGAATCCGGGTCGCCGCCCGGCCCTCGCGCATGAAGCGCTCGTACGCCTCGCTGCGGTGCGACACGTCCGGGCGGAGCATCTTGATGGCGACGCGCTGCTGGAGCTGCAGGTGCCTCGCCGCAAAGATCACGCACATGCCTCCTTCCCCGACCACGTGCTCGATGGCGTACTTGCCGGCGAGGTTTTCGCCGCTCTGAGGTAGGTTGGGGCTCACGGGGGAAGACAAAGCGAATAGCGCGCCAGCCCCGAATCCGCCGGCGTCTTCGGGAAATGCCGGTAGAGGTGCCACGCAAGCCGTCGATCGCTCGCGCCGGTCGGGACGTCCGCGGCGCCCGTGGATGCGCTTTCGACACATCCGGGCAAGATCGCCACGCTCATCTCTTTGCGGCGGAGCTCAGGGCAGCTCGAAGCGCGCGGCCAGGAACCCGCCCCACATGCGCGGCGGCGTGAGCTGTTGCGGCTCGTGCACGTCGCGGTAAAGCACGGTCCAGTCGGCCTCCGCCGCGACGTCGAACCCGGGGAGAATGTGAAGCTCGAGCCCGGCCCCCAGCTGCGCGGCGAGCTCGGTGTTGCGGGGAAGGTGCGGGAGCACGTCGCGGTCGACGCGCCACTGCCCCAGGCCCGCTTGAACGAACGGAACGACGCGCCCCTCGCGGCCTTCGCGGCCCTCGCTCAGACGCACGCGCGCGACAGCCATGCGCGACGAGCGGCTGACGCGAATGGCGTCGGTGAGCGCCAGCGGTCCGCCCGCGACGCTCCGCGCGGCTCCCCAGTCGCGCGCCACGAGAGAGACGCGCGGCGCAACGCCGAGCGCGCTGCGGAGGCCAGTGCGCGGCGCCTCGAGGGAGACCTCTTCGGCGCGCAGCGCGAGCTCGCGCTTCGGCTCGCTCTGCGCGGCGAGCCACCGCACCCCGGCGCCGAGCTCGTGCGCCCAGTCGACCGAGAGCGGCGAGCCCAGTCCCACCCCCGCGCCAGAGTCGGCGCGCGCGTCGTCGCAGAGCGATGTGGCTGCGACTGCGAACGCGCAAGCTGCAACGAGCAAAGGGCAGACTCTGGGCATTTCTTCTCGCCTCGGGGAGTGTTGCAACGGCGGGCGGCGTGTCAGCCCCCGTTCAGCCCCGGTCGGCCGGAGTGCCGCTGGCGCGCTCCTCGTTCGGCGGCGGCTGAACCGCAGCCGGCGCCTTCCCCTTCGAGCGCGTGCGCGGGCGGTGCGGCGCGAGGCCGCCCTTCCTCCCCGCCAGGCGCGCTTCCTCGGGGGTGAACTCGTGCGCCGTGCCCCTATCGTGCGCCGCCTTGCCTCCCAGTCGAGCGATCGCGCGAACGCGCTCGGCGTCCATCGCGCCGAAGCCGCGGCGGGCGCGGGGACGGCGAGCGGCCTGCGCGTCGTCGCTGGGGATGGTCGTCGTCGTGGTCTCTTCAGCGGTCGTCTTTTCCATGGCTTGGCTCACTTGCGTTCGGGTTCTTTCAACCGAGCGTTCCTGAGGGACTGCTCAGCACGACGCGTACCAACCTTGAATTTCGCGCCCGTCGCGTCATCTGCGACCAAGAAACGAGACAACGGCCGGCGCGAGAGCCCGAGCACCGCACGGACGCGCCCCACTCTGTGGCGTTCATGCCACGTCGCTTTGGCGCGCGCGGCGCGAGGACGTCGCCCGCGCCGCGCTCAGGAGGTGGACGACTCCGCGGCGACCGCAGCGCGAGCGCCCGCCACCCCGCCGTCCCGATGCGCGAGGTGCGCGGTCAAGGAGCTGCGGATCTTCTCGATGTCCACCACCGGCTTCACGATGTGCTCGTCGAAGCCGGCCGCGTGCGCCTCCGCGCGGTCGGTGGCGCGCCCGTAGCCGGTGAGGGCGATGAGCGTCGTCCGTGCGTGCGCGGGGTTGGCGCGGACGCGGCGCGCGACCTCGAAGCCGTCCATCCCCGGGAGGCCGATGTCGAGAATGGCGACGTTGGGCCGAACGCGGGCGATGAGGTCAAGCGCGGCGGGGCCGTTGTCGGCGGTGTGGCACACGAAGCCGGCGCTGGTGAGCTGCTCGCAGAGCATCTCGCGGCTGTCGGCGTTGTCCTCGACGATGACCACGGTCGATCCGGTGACGATGGGCGCGGGCGCCTTGACCACCGGGGACGTTTGGGGACGCGCGGTGAGCGGCAAGCGCACCGTGAACGTGCTCCCCTTCTTCTCGCCTTCGCTCTCCGCGGTGACGGTTCCGTCGTGCGACGTCACGAGCGCGCGAACCAGCGTGAGGCCCAGACCGAGCCCGCCGCCCGCGCGATCGAGCGTGCGCGGCGACTGGACGAAGAGCTCGAACACAGAGTCGAGCATCGCGGGAGGGATCCCGACGCCGTCGTCCTTTACGCGCACGACGGCCTCGCCTCCCTCGCGATGCACCTCGAGCAGCACGTGGCCGCCTGCGGGCGTGTACTTCACGGCGTTGTTGAGCAGGTTCGCCTGAATCTGCTGGAGGCGCGCCGGGTCGCCGAACACGAGGACCGGCCCGTCGTCGATTTCGACGCGCAGCGAGAGCCCCCGCGCCTCGGCACCGGCGCGAACGGCCTCGACGGCCTCCTTCGCCACGACGGTGAGGTCGACGACGTCTTTGCGCAGCTCGATCTTGTCCTGCGTCACGCGGCTGGCTTCGAGGAGATCGTCGAGGAGGCGCGCCATCTGCTTGCTCTGGCGGTCCAAGATGTCGAGTAGCCGCTTCGGGCCTTTCGGCAACGCGCCGGCGCCGTCGCCTTGGAGGAGGGACGTGGCCGTCACGATCGCGCTCAGCGGGTTTCGGAGCTCGTGCGAGAGCATCGCAAGGAACTGGTCGCGCCGCCGCACCGCCTCCCGGATCTTCTCGTCGGCCCGCTTCTGCTCGGTCACGTCGCGGAAGATCACGATGACGCCGACGATGCCGCCGGCCGCGTCGCGCAGCGGGAGGCGCGTCACGAGCGCCCACTCGTCGTCGCCCGTCGCCGTCGCGCGGCGCTCGAGACGGTAATGCTGCGCCTCGCCGGTACGCAGGACCGTCTCGTCCTCGCGGTGGAGCGCGAGGGCGGTCGTCTTGTCGGGGAGCTCGAAGACCGATTTGTTCACGGCGTCGCGCGGATCGCCCAGGCCGAGCCGCGCCGCCATCGCGTGGTTCGCGCGGATGAACCGCCCGCGCACGTCCTTGAAGTAGATCGCGTCGGGGACGCCGAGGAGGAGGCTGTCGAGGAGGTAGCGCTCGTGGAAGAGCGCGTCTTCCGCCGCCTTGAGGCCGCTGACGTCGATGAGGGTGAGGACGACGCCGGCCACCGCCCCCTTCGTTCGGTACGGAAGGATGCGAAGGAAGAAGCACTTGTTTCGCACGTCCCGCACCTCGCGCTCGACGGGCTCGCCGGTCGAGAGCACGCGCTTGAGATCGTCGACGAGCTCGGGATGATCCATCTTGCTCGCGAAAGTCTCGATCGATCGACCGACGTCATGGATGACGAGATCGAACGTCTCGGCGACCTGCGGCGTGAACTTGCGAATGCGCAGCTTCCGGTCGAGAAACACCGTGCCGACCTCGGTGCTCGACAGAAGATTGTCCATGTCGTTCGTGAGCTCGGTCAGCTCGGCGATCTTGCGCTGGTACTCGGCGTTGACCGAGTAGAGCTCCTCGTTGACGCTCTGGAGCTCTTCGTTGGTGCTCTGCAGCTCCTCGTTGGACGCGATGAGCTCCTCGTTGGCCGCCTGCAGCTCCTCGTTGCTCGTCTGCAGCTCCTCGATCGCGGCCTGCAGGTTCTCCTTGGTGTGGCTGAGCTCCGCCTCGAGCGCCGCGATCTG
>JAYVXL010000324.1:0-6567 GCA_043785185.1 Myxococcales bacterium | reverse complement strand
TTGGGCTGAAGTCCATTCGCGATGCCAAGGCGAATCGGTCACGAACGCAGAGTCGGGTCAGCCCGCAGAGCATGCTCTTCGTGCTCCTGTCGGCGGTGACGGTCACGATCGTCTACTTCGTGGTCTCGGGGCGGAACCTCGACGCGAACAAGGACAAGCTCCTGCAGAAGCAGCGGGCGGTTCAGGCCACGGTGGGCAGCGAGTGGGGACCGCTTCGCGACCGACTCGAAAAGGCAACGCTCGACGCGGCCGCGCAGTTCAAAGGAGACTTCATCGACTCGGAGGCGGGGCGGTTCGAGTTCCGGACGGCGCCGGGGATCTACCTGCGCCTGCGCGTCGCCGACGCAAAGGACCCGGCGAGCCTGCGTAAGGCGGCGCGCACGTCGCTGCGGGACTCGTTTACGGGCTGCCTCCTACGCGGCACGGCGAAGGCGAACGTGCAGGCGGACGGCGGCGGGCTCTTCCCCGACCAGCCGTGGAACATGCGCCAGGCGTACGCGGCGACGCGCATCCTCACGGACGAATGGGTCTCCGAGGTCAAAGCGTCGGACGACGACCTGCGGCTGCGCGTCTTCCAGCAGCAGTACGACAAGGCAATCCGCGACGAGATCCCGCTTGCGATCGAGATGCTGAAGAAGGCCCAGTTCTTCCTGCTCGTCCTCGACGAGGACAACGGCGCAGCGCGCGAGGCGGCGGACGGCGGGCCCATCGACGAGGAGGCGCTGCAGCTCGTGCCACACGAGACGCGCGTGCACCTTGTCAACCTGAAGACCGGCGCCGAGATGCTGCGCCTAAAGCGCAGCGGGCAGGCGACGTTCTACATGGCAGGCGACCGCGCGAACCTCGACCCGGAGACGCGCGCGGCGATGCAGCGAAACGTGAACAACTGCGACCTCGCAGGCCAGGTCACCGCGGCGCTTTCGGACAAGCCGTAGGGGTGTCCGGGGACGGGGGTTTGGACGGGCGGCCGGAAGGCGGGTGGCGACGGCACGGCGGAGGGGGCGACGGGGCCCGCCAAAAAAGGTGAGCTTGCTAACGACTTTGTGTCGTCACCGCACGTGGCGCGCGCGAGCCCACCCCCAGCCGGTACGCCGCGTGCTCTCAGGTCCGGCATGCACTTCCTGTCGTTCTCACTGAAGCGCGCTCACCTCAGAAGCTTGGCCATGGTCCGCCCGTGGCTCAAAGACTCGCCCATCACGCCCGCGCGTTTCGATCTCCTTTACGCCCTCCGCACCATGAATTGTCGCGTTGCACAGTCGACGCTCACCCGCGCTCTCGGCCTTGCGGCCCCCACCGTCAGCCGCATGCTCCGCCGGCTCGAAGAGCTCGGCCTCATCCGGCGCGCCCGCGTCATGCTCGACCGGCGCATGAACCTGGTCGAGTTCACCGGCGCGGGTCTAGATGAATTCGAGCGCATCTTTCGTCAGGTTCTGAGACCCGGCCACTTGACGGTGGCTTACGCAACGGCTCTCAACCTCGGCGCGCGAGTCCTCGGGCGCCTGCGACGCCTCCAGGAGCAGCTGCGCAAAATTGCAGTAGGCTTCGGCGACTTCGCGACACTCCGATATCCGATGCTGCGCCGCGCAGGCCCAGGCCTAACGGGTTAGCTGTCCCGTGCCCGCGCCAGGACGTGCAGGTCGCAGAGATTAAGCCCCGTCGGGCCGCCGGCCACAGCACTGCCCGCCTCCTCGTGCAGGACGGCGGTGTCGAAGCGGCGGCTGGCCTCGTCGCAGCGCGCCTCGCTGACCTTCGCACAGAAGTCAGCGTCGACAATTGCGCCGGCGGCGCCGCTCGCACCGTCCACGCCGTCGGAGCCGCCCGAGAGGAAAGCGACACCGGCGGGAAGCGCGTGCGCGAGGATGGCAGCGAGGTGGCCGCCGCGCCCGCCTCGCCCAGGCTTCACGCCGCCCATGGCGACGAGCGGCTCGGCGGCGCGCACGACGGCCTCGCCAGGCTGGAGCTCGTGGGCGAGCGCGCGGTACTGCGACGCCATACCCTTCACCTCGGCGCTCAGCGGAGGTAGCGTGCGCACGCCGAAGCCCAACTTCATCAGCGTGTCGGCGGCAATCTTCGCGAGGTCGTCAGGGGAGAGGATCGTGCGGACTTTTTGAAGCGACGCCTCGGGATCGCCCGGCTTGAGCGTCTCCTTCATGGGCACCCGGCGAAAGCGACGCGCGTGATGCAGCAGGATGGCGCGCGCCTCGGAGGCCGTCGTCGGATCGGGGACGGTGGGGCCAGAGCCGACGTCCTCCGGAGCGCCGCCGATGACGTCGCTCACGAGGTACGCGAGCGTGTGGGTCGGCGCGGCGGCGCGTGTGAGGCCGCCGCCCTTGATCTTCGAGATGTGGCGGCGCACGGCGTTGAGCTCCTGGATGGAGGCGCCGGAGGCCATCATCGCGGCAGCGATCTCGCGCTTCTCCTCAAGCGTGATGCCGTCGATGGGCACGGCGACGAGCGAGGAGGTGCCGCCGGAGACGAGGGCGAGGACGAGGCCAGGCGCCTCCCGGGCGACGTCAAGCGCGCGGACGCCGGCGGCGAGGCTGCGCAAGTCGGGGAGTGGGTGCGGCGCGCGAACGACCTCCACGCGCGGGTCGCGCAGGCCGCACGGCACGCCATCGGCGGTGATGACAAGAACGCGGTCGACGTACGGACCCCAGCGCTCGAGCGCGCCGGCCGCCATGGCGGGCGCGGCCTTGCCGATCGCGATCACCGTCGCGCTGAGCGCGCGCGGGGGGCGCGCGGGCAGCACGTCGTGCACGCGCGTCGCCACGTCCGTCGAGGTCACGGTCGCCTGGTAGACCTTGAGGAGCTCCTCGCGCAGGCTCATTTCGCCCTTCGATCGCCCCAGTCTACCGCGTGCGCGCCGAAGAACTGGTGCCACGCGACCGTGACCGAGAGGTAAGCGGCCCGATCGGAGGGGCCGCGGACGGTCCCCTCCCCGAGCGCCGCGTCGCTCCAGCGAACGCCGCCGTGCAACCCTAGCCACGGGCCGCTCGCGCGGGCGAAGACCGGGAGCTCGAGGCCAAGGCCCATCTGCAGCCCCGGTTTGTCGCCGAACGAACCGCCGAACGGCTGCGAGAAGAACGCGCCGAGCTCGAGGCCGAACGAGTCGAGCGCGAGATCGACGCGCGGCGCGCCGAGCTCGAGGCCATTCAGCCACCGCCCGAGGAAGAGGGGGCGGACCTCCATGCCGAACGCCGCGACGCGCCGCGGATCAGCGCCCGACGAGAAGACCTTGGCGTCCTCGTACGTCGCGAAGACGCCGATGGTGTCGAGGTAGCGGAAGCGCCCGTCGATCGCCGCGCGCGCGCCACCGGGGCCCGCCGTCGCGCCCACGCCGAGGACCGCCGCCATGTCGCCGTCGATGCGGCCGTACGTCGCGTCGCTCTCCCGGGGCGCAGGGCTCTGGGGGGCAGGCGGCGGCGCGGCGAGCTGCGCAAGCACGATCGCGGCGAACATCACGGCCCCTGAGCGCCGAGCGCCTGGGTGATCTCGTCGCGGAGCTCCGGCGCGACGATGAGGCGCACGCGCGAGAGCACCTGGCCGGCGAGGCGCGCCAGGATGAACGACACGTCGGACAGCGGCCGCGCGGGCCCCTTCTGAAAGACGACCATGAGGGGCTCCGGCTCGCCGCCGAACGGCGTGTCGGTCGAGACGTCGAGGCCGACGTACACGTCGGGGTCCTTGCCGCGCTTCTCCGCGATGTCGCGCGCGACAGCGAGCGCCTCGTCGCGACCGGGCGAGATCGCCTGCTCACCGAACAGCTCGTACGTCTTGAAGAGCGCGCGGGCGCGGATGCGGCGCGCCATGTCGGCGAGCGGCGCGTCCTTCGCGGACTCCCACGCGTGGATCGCCGTGAAGACGGCGGCGTCGTCGAGCTCGAGGTAGTCGCCGAGCGCGAGCGGCTGGCCGTGCGCGCCCTGCTCGATCGCGCGCGGCACCTGCGGCAGGCGTTCGCCGCCGGCGATGCATAGGCTCGCGCGCGCGAGCACGGTGCGGATCATCCACTCGACCGCGCGCGTCGCCTTGTGCAGGTACACCTGCTGGAACATGAAGAGGCGCGACAGGATGAAGGCCTCGATCGCCGGCAGGCCCTTCGCGCCGTCGATCGCTAGGCCCGGCGCGCGGCCCTCCTTTGCGGGCGCGAAGCGCAAGCTGCGAAAGAGCCAGGGCAGGTCGTAGTCGCCGTAGCGGACCCCGGTGGCGTGCGCGTCGCGCAAGAGGTAGTCGCAGCGGTCGACGTCGAGCGTGCCGCTCACCGCCTTGGCGAGGTACGGGAGCGCGTCGCCGCCCGCGCCTTTCGAGGCGTCGGAGTTGCCCGACGCGAGCGCGGCCACGCGCTCAGGCATCTGCGGGTCGAGCGACGCCAGCACCTTGTGCACGCCGGTGCCGGGGTCCAAGACGATTCGCTCTGTCCACGCCTCGTGGTGCGGCGTTCCGGGGATCGCGTCTTCGAAGAGGTGCGAGAGCGGTCCGTGCCCGACGTCGTGGAGGAACGCAGCGGCGAGCGCGTCGCGCGCGCGATCGCTCGTGACCTGTTGCCAGAACGGGAGCTCGTGGTGGATGAGACGCAGGCGCGCGAGCAAGAGCTTCATCACGTGCGCGGTGCCGACGGCGTGCGCGAAGCGCGTGTGCTCGGCGCCGGGAAACGCGTAGTTGGTCACGCCGAGCTGGCGGATACGCCGGAGGCGCTGCACCTCTGGCGTGTCCATCAGGCGCTCGACGACGAGCTCCTCCTCCGACTCAAAGGACACGAGGCCGTGGACGGGGTCGCGGAGGATCATGGAACCTGCAGACTAGCCATCGCGCCGTCGTCTGCGAAGACGCGTACGCCGAGGGCGCCCTTGCCGGCGCGCTGGACCGTCGCGGCGCGTTCGGCGCGGACCGCCTTCGCACCGGGGGCGCGCTCGGAGTGCCAGGTGGTGGCGAAGAGGCCCTCGCCGTCCCAGCTCCCCGCGACGGACCACGCGAGCGGCTCGGTCGGTTCGACGAGCGTGACCGTCGTGCGCTCGAACGCGCCCGCGATGCTCACGCGCGGCGGCGGCGCCTCTGGCCAGCAGACGCCGCGCGCGCGCTCGACCGTGACGCCGGCGCCGGCACGGAGCAGGCGCGCCCGCGCGGTGGCGAGGGCGGCGGGCTTTGCATCGCCGCAGATGGATCGCCGACCGGTCGTAAACGCGGCCTCCGCGGTCGTGCCGCTGCCGCAGAAGAGATCGACGACGAGGCCGCCCTCGGGGCTCGCGCACCGCACGATACGCTCGAGGAGCGCGCGCGGCTTCTGCGTCGGGTAGCCCGTTCGCTCGCCGGTCTTGGCGTGGCGGAGCGGCGGAACGTCCGTCCAGAGCGCGTCGACGCGGCGCTCCCGGCACCAGACGCCGTCGGCGTCCTTCGTGAGGAAGTACTTGATGTAGACCTTGCCCGTGGCGGTGCGGTGCACGCGACCGAGGAGATCGAGCTTGGCGATCGACGCGTCGGTGTAGTCGCCGCGCGGCGCGCTCGTGAAGGGGCGGCCCGCGTCGTCCCAGCGGATCGCCGAGGCCTCGATGGGCTCGAGGCGCGTCGGCGGCGTCAGCGTCGCCGCGGGGCCGCCGTAGACGACGAGCGTGTCGAGCGTGCGACCGAACTGCGCGCTCGTGGCCTGCCGCCCGAGGTTCGGCGCGCGCCGCCAGACGATCTCGTTGATGAAGCGCTCGCGCCCTAGGATCTCGTCGAGCAGCGCGCGCACGAGATAGGACGCGCGCCAATCGACGTGCACCCAGATCGAGCCGGTGTCGGCGAGCATGCGCGCGCCCGCCTCGATGCGCGGCGCGAGCATGTCGAGGTAATCGCCGATCTCGGTCCAGCTGTCCTCGTACGCCTTCGTGCGTCGCACGCGGCCGTCGGCGGGGCCGTCGAGGCGCGCCTCGAGGACGTAGTCGGCCTGCGACGCGTACGGCGGGTCGATGTAAACGAGGTCGACCTTGCCGCCCAGCCCGCGCGCATGAATCGTCGCCGCGACGTCGAGCGCGTCGCCGAGCACGAGCGTGTGCGCCCCATCGCCGACCCGCTCGAGCCTCCGCGTCTCACAGCCGCCGCCCGACGCGCCGGCAGTGCCGCCGGCGTGACCCGAGGAGAGCGCCGACGCCGGCTCCCAAACGCGCCCCGGCCACGTGAGCCGAAGCTCGGGCGGCGCCGGCGTGCGAGCCGGCTTCAGGCGTGGGTGGCGGGTGCGCATGAGTGCAGGATGGACGAATCGAGCGGCTCGAGCCATTCGAGCTCGACGGACTGTGCCGGTGCCGTAGCGACGGCGCCAACGGCAGCGAGCTTATGCGGACGCCGCGCGCAGAGCTAGCGAGGCGGCAGACGGCGGCAGCAGGCGGGAGGCGGCAGCACGCGGGAGGCGGCAACGGCAACGGCAACGGCAACGGCAACGGCAACGGCAACTAGAAGCCAGGAGCTACTTGTCGTATTGGAAAACGCTTTGCGGTAGGCTCGACGAGTTTCTCTGCACGGAGGATCGACTTGAGCGCAGCGCGAGCTACGGCACCTCGCTTGATCGACATCCTCCGGGCCCTGCCCGCGGGGGAG
>JAYVXL010000323.1:0-6588 GCA_043785185.1 Myxococcales bacterium | reverse complement strand
GATGGCGCGCAGCGGGAGGCGCCGCGCGCTCGCGTCGGGGACGAAGCGCGCGAGCTCGGCCTCGAGCGGCCCCGCGAGGTGGGCGAGGGCGCGGTCGGTGCGGTACTGGCCGAGGCTCGGATCTTTTGCCGCGGCCGCGTCGTCTCGGCCGGCGGTCACGACGTGGAGGTCGCGCGCCCACGCGGCGAGCGCCGGCTCGAGCGCCGAGGTGACGCGGGCCGCGAGCACGTCGGCTTCGCGATCGACCCGCGCGGCCGCGTCGCGCAGCTGCAGCACGCGCGCGTCCTCGCGCGTCCGCTCCGCCTCCTCGGCCTCCATGGCGCGCGCCGCGCTCGCGCCGAGCCGCGCGACGAGCCGCGCCGCGCGCCGGCGGAGCGCGCGCTCCTTCACGTCGGCGCTGCGCGCGACGATCTCTTCGTCGAGCAGCGCCTGCACGCGCGCCCACCCGCTCGCCTCGAGCGCCGCCGCGTCGCCGAGCCGCCCCAGGAGCGCGAGCCGCGCGGACAGCGCGATGGGCGGCGTGTACGACGCGATCTGCGCCTCCGCCAGCGAAGCGCTGACCGTCTCCATCACCTTCGCGAGATCGGCCGGCGCGAGCCGGTCGGCCTTGTTCACGAGCATCTGCACCGGCAGGCGCGCGGCCTTCGCCTCGTCCAGGATGGCGCGCTCGCTCTCCTTGAGCGGCTGCGCGGCGTCGAGGAGCCAAATGAGGAGGTCGGCCTCCTCGAACGCCTCGCGCGCGACCTCCGCGTGCCGCGCGTCGGGCGCGTTGAATCCCGGCGTGTCGAGCAGCTCGACGCGCGTGAGCGAGGGGATGGGCAGCAGGATCTCGACGCGACGGACCTTGGCGTCGGCGACGCTCTTGAGCGTCGCGCGCAGATCCATGACCGGCACGATCCGCTCGGGCGGCTCGTGGGGGAGAGCGAAGACGATGCGCGCGATGGGATCGGGCGCGTAGCGCAGGTGATGCAGCGTCGCGGTCGTGGGGAGCACGCCGGTCGGCGCGACGTCGGCGCCGATGAGCGCGTTGATGAACGTGCTCTTGCCCGCGTTGAACTCGCCGACGATCGCCACCCGCACCGGGCGCGTGCGCTCGACGACGAGGCTCGCGGCGTCGCCGAGGGCGCCCAGATCGTGGAGCGCGCGCGCATGCGCGTCGAGGCGCGCGAGCAGCGCGGGCCACGCCGCTGGGCCGGCCTCGGGGACGAGCGCGCGCGCCGCGGCCAGCGTCCGCGCGGCGGCCCAGGGGAGCACGCGCTCCTGCGTGACGCCGGCGAGCGCGTCGAGCACGCGCGTCGGCTCGCCCTCCTCGAGGAGACGCCGCGCGTCGGCGGCGACAGGGTCGTCCGTCAGCGCGCCGGGAGCGTCCAGCGCGCCCTTGAGCGCGTCCACGTCGCGATCCTGCAGCGCGGCGTCGAGGAGCGGCGCGGCGGCCGTGGCGTCGCCCGCGTGCACGGCGTCGAGCAGCGCGCCGCGCGCCTCGTCCCGCCGGCCGTTCGCGCGCGCGAAGGCTGCGCGGAAGCGCGCGAGGGGAGCTTCGCCCTTCGCGTCCACGACGGCGCGCACCCGCGCGCGTGTCGGCTCGTCCGTCGCGATCCACGCGAGCGCCGACGACAGCGCTTCGCTCGCGCCGGGCGCGTCGAGCATGTACGCGCGGAGCAGCGGCGCAAAGGCCTCCGCGCTCGCCGCCATCGCGAGCGCGCGACCGCGCGTGAGCGCCGCGCGCGCGTCGGTCGCGTCGCTGGCGAGGCCCACGAGCCATTTCGCTGCTCCCGCGACGTCGCGCTGCGCGAGGCGCGCCTCCGCGCGGCGGAGCATGACGTCGGGCGCGGCGTTCGACGCGGCGCGATCGAGCCACAGCTCGGCGCGCGCGCCGTCGCCTTGGGCGAGGTCGAGGTCGGCGAGCGCGAGCAGCGCGTCTCGGCGCTCGGCGCTCCCCGGCTCGGCCACGGCGAGGGCGCGCACGAAGGCGTCGCGGACCTCCTCGCGCGGCGCGTGCGTCGTGTCGCGCGCGTGGCCGAGGCGCACCCAGACGTCTGCGCGTTGACCGGCGCGCAGCGCCAGCTCCTCGAGCGTCAGCTGCAGCTCGGCGTCGAGGCCCCCCAGCTCGCACGCGTCGGCGAGCAGCGCGAGGCCGAGCGGCGAGCCGGGCACGCGCTGGAGCACCTCACGCGCGGCCGCCCGCGCGCGCATCGCGTCGCCCGCCGCGAGCGCCTGATCGCCCTCGCGCAGCGCGGCCTCGGCGCCGGCGATGACGACCTCGACCCTGCCGAACCACCGTCCGATCGTGTCCGCGAGGCGCACGCGAAATTCGTATCACTTCTGGGCCGGCTTCGCGCGGCGCCCGGCCCGACGCGCAACCGCTCCCCGTCGCCGTCGACCTGCACCCGACGAGTGTCCGCGGGCGCGTTACGATCCGCGTCCGCGCGCGTCGCGAGGTCCGCGCGAGCGCCGCAGCGCCACCGCCCGGCGACCTGGGGCGCCGTTCACTCATGCGCGAGGCGCGCACATGTGCGCGGTGCGTCCGATCGGATCATGGATCCACCACGGGGATCGTTCGTGCTCGAACGCGCCGAGGATCCATGTTGGGATTGCTTGAGGAATCTGCCCGAACGCTGACGTTGCACGTCTATTGCTTCACTGGACGGCGCCCGGCAGCCACACTCGCTCGGATCCGCCGTTCCCCAGTCGTCCCGGAGAGCCCATGCACTTTCAAAGACACCTCTTGCTCGTCGCCCTCGGCGTCAGTGTCGCCGCCGCGTGCGCGGACGAAAATACGACTCTGTTGGGCGGTCCCGGCGGGTCTTCCAACGGAGGCGTCGACGGCGGCAGCTCGTCCGGCGAGGCGGGGGTCGCCGACGGCGGGGTGGACGGCGCCGTGCGTCCGCCGGGCGGCGCGCTCCCCGACGAGCAGTTCCCGCCGGAGCTGCTCACGCCGTACACCGGTCCGCCCATCACCGACTACGAGAACACGTTCGTCTCCTACCTGCAGCTCAAGGCGCGCGTGACGCAGCTCTTCGCCGACACGGGCATCGGGGGCGGGACGGAGGCGTACTTCGCGTCGAAGATCGATCTTCTCGGCGGCGCGGACTTCAAGACGACGTTCAGCGAGGCGCGCGTCGCGACGCCGGATTTTCTCGTCGCGCTCGACGGCCTCGCGAAGGAGGCATGCGCGCGCGCCGCGACGAACAAGACCGGCCCGTTCGCCGGCACCGATCCGAACGCGCCCGCCGGCGGCGACGCGGCGCTCGCGAAGCTTCTTTACCAGAAGCTCCTGCTCCGGACGCCCACCGCGCAAGAGGTCACCGACGGCGTCGCGCTCGTCACCACGCTGAGGCCGCTCGCGACGGACGCCGCCGACGCGTGGGCCGGTCTCTGCGAGGGGCTCGTGCGGCACCCGGACTTCCTGTGGACCTTGCCGCCGAGCGTGTCGAGCGTGACCGGCGCCGACAAGGAGCGCCTGCAGCTCGTGAAGCTCTCGCTCGACCTCGTCGGCCGCCTCCCGCTCGACGCGGAGCTGACCAGCCTCGCGGGCAAGAGCGTCCCCGACAAGGTGGCGTTCTACGTGGGCACGCCGGAGTTCCGCGACTTTTACTTCCATCGCGCGCAGGTCCGCACCGAGAGCGTCGGCACGCTCGAGTCCGCCGAACCCGCGCGCCTCTGGACGTACCTGATGGTGAGCGGCGCGCCGATGCAGGAGGTGCTGACCGCCGACTACACAGTCGACGGGCAGTGGGCCAAGGTCCCGCGCGGCCCCGAGCACGGCAAGAGCGGCGTCTTGACGATGCCGGGCTTCATCAAGACCAAGCCCGGCCTGCCGCACTACAACTACGCGGCGCGCGTGATGACCGACTACATGGGGCAGCTCTTCGAGATCACGCCGGCCATCCTCGCCGGGCGCATCTCGGCGACCGCGACGTCCACCGTGCAACCGGGCAGCCTTTGCGTGACGTGCCACGGCATCCTGACGCCGCTCGAGTTCCAGCGCCTGCATTGGGACGACGACGGCAAGTACCGCACCGCCGACGACGCGGGCGCGCCGCTCGACGACACCGATCGCGGGCTCGTGCCCGACTACCCCTTCAAGGGGAAGGGGATGGAGGCCTTCGCGACGGTCGCGGTGAGGAAGGAGAAGTTCTTCCGCCAGGCCTTCCAGGCCCAGTTCCTCTTCTTCTTGGGCCGGCAGATGCGGTTCGATCAGGACGAGCGCACGACGTACCTCGCCCTGTGGAACTCGGCGTGGACCAAAAACGGTGACCTCCGCGAGATCGTCAAGATCATCGCCGCGAGCGTCCCTGGGTATCTGGGAAACTGAGGAGGAGATCGCCATGAAACGCAGAGACTTCCTGGCCGCGGTCGGCGGCTCCTACGCGCTCGGCATGCTCGACTGGATGGCGTACTTCCGAAAGAACGGCGTGCCTGGCACGACCAAGTCGCTCGGCCTCGCGGAGGCGGCGGCCGGCGCGGCGACGCAGCCGCACTTCCTCATCTACTGGTTCGCCGAGGGCGGGTGGGACGGCTACTCGATGCTCAACCCCGTCGCGACGCGCAACGACGCGGACGGCAGCTCGACGGCTCCGCCCGTCGATCAAATCTACCGCCCGAACGTGCCGCTCGACAACGGGCTCTACCCCGTCAGCACCGCCGGCAACATCCGGTACGGGCACCTCGCCGCGGAGGGCGCGCCCCTCTTCCCGGACATGGCCATCGTGTCGAGCCACCACGGCGGCACGTTCCACTCGGGTAGCCGCATGCAGTACCACATGGGCACGTACGACATGAGCTTCAGCGGGAAGCGGCAGCCCGACGAACGCTCGGTGATGCAGGCGTTCTGCGAGGCGTATGGCTCGGCGACGTTCCTGCCCCACATCAGCTGGCACAACTGGCTCTCGGACGGCGAGCTCAGCCCCGCCGATTATCCGGAGGGCACCGGTTATTACGAGAAGCTCGGGCCTTCTCACGCGCACACGATTTACGGCAGCACGCCGGCGGTCATGCGGCAGCGCATCGCGTCGGTCGCGGCGTCGTCGGGCGCCGGGCGCGATCAGGCGGTCCACAAGTTCGTGCAGAACTTGAACCAGAACTTCTTGAAGGACAAGAACAGCGCGTCCACCAAGGCGTTCGCCGCCGCGGTGCAAGCGCACCAGCTGCTCGTGTCGGGCGGCGCGACGCTCGACCCGCAGACGCTCTTCACCGACGCGGCGCTGCGCAGCGAGTTCGCGGTGAAGGCGGCCGACGAGCAGACGACCGCTACGTCGGTCAACGGCAACCCCGCGCGCTCGAAGAACTCGCCGAACACGAACGTGCAGGCCCTCATGACCTACGAGCTCATGACGAAGGGCGCGTCGATCGCGTTCTGGATCGAGTCGCGCGAGGTCCGCGGCTTCGACAGCCACGCGAGCCGCGCCGGCGTGCTCTCGAACAAGGGGCAGTACGACCAGAAGCAGCGCATGGACGAGAACCTGTGGACGCCGCTGAAGGCGCTCGTCGCGCGCCTCAAGAACACCCAGTACCAGACGTCGGGCAAGAGCTTCTTCGACTACACGACGATCGTGCTCGCGTCGGAGATGGGGCGCTCGATGAGCGGCGGCGACGACGACGTGTGCCAGCACTGGAACCCGAGCTCCGTCGCGTTCCTCGGCGGCGCCGTGAAGGGGGGCACTCAGTTCGGCCGCGTCGGGACGACGAGCCTCGACGCGATCCCGACGATGCCCGACGGCACGCTCGACCCGGCGTTCGACCCGACGACCGGCGCGGTCAAGGGCACGCCGAGCCCGAACAGCTTCATCTCCGACGCGGGCAGCGTCTACGCGACGGCGCTCGATCTGTCGGGGATTTCCAAGGGCAACCAGAAGGGGCGAAACACCGGCCAGCCGCTTGCGTTCGTGAAGAAGTAGCGCCTCGTGCCCGGCGCAGCCGCTCGTCAGCGCTGGGCGACTTGCTGCGGCGGGCAGTCACTCTTGCGCTCGTCCTGACCGCGCCCGCGGATGCGCGTCGGCTCGGCGTCGACGGCGGCGAGCTCCGCCTTCACCTTGGCGACGACGAGCTGGTGGAGGTTGCCGGAGGTGTACTGCTTCTCGGTCGTGCCGCACGCGGTGAGCGGCTCGCCCGCGCCCGCCGACTGCGGGCCGGCGCCGCCGCGCAAGACGAACATGTTCGTGCCGCCGGTGTACTGCGCGATCTGGCGCCACGCGAGCTGACCGAACGTGTCCATCCCCGACGCGGCGATCGTATAGACCGGGATGCCGGCGTGCGCGTATCGCTTCGCCTCGCCGAACCACCGCGCGCGCGGGTCCTCGTGCGGCGGAGCGTCGCCGACGAGGAACGCCATCTTCACCGTCGCGTCGAGCGACCAGCCGAGGCCGTCCAGGCCGGCGCGGAGCCCCTCGTCGACCGCCTCGGGCGTGTCGCCGCCACCGCCGGCGGAGAGGTGCTCGATCGTGCGGGAGAACGCGGCGAGATCGCCCGTCATCGGGTAGGCGCGGGTCACGTACGCGTCGCCGTGATCCTTGTACTCGGCGAGGCCGATCTCGAGCGCGATGGCCTCGTGGGCGACGAGGTCGGCGACTTGGCGAATGGTGGATTTGA
>JAYVXL010000322.1:0-6588 GCA_043785185.1 Myxococcales bacterium | reverse complement strand
TCGCGTGGCGGCTCTTCGGCCTCTCGACGTCGCAAGACACGTCGAGGGATCCGAAGCTCACGCTCGCCGCGCAGCGCTTCGCGCCGGCCGGGACGGTGCTCTTCGGCCTCAGCCTCACGTTCGCGGCGTTCGACTGGCTCATGTCCCTGAACCCCGGCTGGTACTCGACGATCTTCGGCGTCACCATCTTCGCGGGCTCGGTCGTCGCCATCTTCGCGACCCTCATCGTCACCACGATGAAGCTCCGCGAGGACGGGCTCCTCAAGGACGTGATCAAGATCGAGCACTTCCACGACATGGGGAAGCTGCTCTTCGGCTTCATGGTCTTCTGGGCGTACGTGAACTTCTCGCAGTTCATGCTCATCTGGTACGCGTCGCTCCCGGAGGAGACGGTCTACTTCCACCAGCGCTGGGACGTAGGCCCCTGGAAGAACATCAGCCTCGCGATCGTGTTCGTGCACTTCGTCGTGCCGTTCTTCACGATCGTCTCGCGCAACGCGAAGCGCCGGCTGTCGGTCCTCTGGACGGGCGCCGTCATCCTCATCTCGATGCACTGCCTCGAGATGTACTGGATCGTGATGCCGAACTACCACGGCGGCGAGTCGAGCTTCCACTGGATGGACGCGGCCTGCTTCCTCGGCGTCGGCGGTCTGTACCTCGCCCTCGTCCTCAACCGGATGACGAAGCATCCGCTCATCCCGATCGGCGACCCGCGCCTCGCGCGCTCGCTCCACCACGAGATTGAGAACGCGTAGCCATGGCCCACGAAAGCTCCAATCCCAAGGTCAAGGTCATGATCATCGCCGCGATCCTCTCGGGGGTCGGGCTGATGGCCTTCGACGCTGTCTTCCGCTCCTATTACACCGCGATGATGGAGGATGAAGAGAGCGAGAAGGTCCTCACCGTCGCGCCGAAGCAGCTCCTCGAGCTGCGCGCCGCCGAGAAGCAGCGCCTCACGTCCGCCGCGCTCCCGATCGATCGCGCGATGAAGGAGCTCTCGACGCGCGGCCGCGAAGATCCTGGGCTCAAGGACGTGTCGAAGATCGACATCTCGCCGCAGCCGTCCAACGATCAGGGCGCGCTCACGGGCTGGGGCATGCTCGCCAAGGCGGTTCCGGCGCCCGCACCGGCCCCGAGCGACCACGCCGACGGCGGCGCGCCGACCGTGCACGCCGGCGACGGCGGCGCGGCGCTCGCGACCGACGCGGGCGCTCCGCACGCGGCGCAACTCCCCGAAGCCGGCGCTCCCGTGCCCCACCCCGCGCCAGGCGGCCACTGATGCTCGCGCTCGGCCACCCCCTCGCCCCCCTCGCCCGAAGCGCGCGCCTCGTGCGCCGCCTCGCGTTCGGCCTCTTGGCCTGCGCGGCGCTGGCGCTCGCGCCGAGCACGGCCGTCGCCGGGCGCGACGACGCGGTGGTGCCGAACGAGCTGAAACACGTCAACGTCACCGAGCACCTCGACGCGCAAGTCCCGCTCGACGCGGGCTTCAAGGACCACACGGGAAAGCCCGTCCGTCTCGGCCAGTACTTCGACGGCAAGCGCCCCGTGGTGCTGACGTTCGCGTACCACTCGTGCCCCGTCCTCAGCTCGATGGTGCTGAGCGCCGTGACCGACGGCCTCCGCGGCGTGAAGGGCACCGTCGGCGTCGACTTCGACGTGGTCACGATCAGCATCGACCCGAAAGACACGCTCGAGAAGACGGCCGCCAAGCGCGCGTCGATCCTCGCGGCGTACGGCCGGCCCGAGGCCGACGCCGGCTGGCACTTCCTCGTGGGCGACGAAGGCGCGATCGCGCGCGCCACGGCCGCGGTCGGCTACGAGTACAGCTACGACGCCGAGCAGCAGCAGTACGCGCACCCGGCCGTCATCATGCTGCTGAAGCCGAACGGCCGAGTTAGCCGCTACCTTTACGGCATCGAGTTTCGCCCTAATGATCTGAAGCTCGGACTGCTGGAGGCGACCGAGGGCAAGAGCATCTCTACGATCGAACGGGTCATCATGTACTGCTACCGGTACGATCCGCACGAGGGGAAGTACGTCGTCGTCGCGACCCGCATGATGCAGGTCGGCGGCGGCATCTCCGCGCTCTTTCTCGGCGCGTTCCTCGGCGTCTTCTGGGTCCGCGAGCGGACCAAATCGAAGAAGAACGCGGCGGCCGCGCGCCTGCAGAGCCTGAACCCGAAGACACGCGAAGAATCGAAGGAGTCCGCAGCCAAATTGGCGGAGGCAACGGAATGATGGTGTTTGGAAGTCTCTTCGCTCCGGCCCCGATGAAGTGGGATGGCCAGATGCCCGAGTCGATGGCAGTGGGAGCGTCCCACGTCGACTGGGTCTATTACGCCATCTACTACTTCTCGATCTTCTTTCAGGTCGTCATCACCGGCCTGATGTTTTACTTCGTCTGGAAGTACAAGCGCCGGAAGGGCGACAAGCTCGAGACGCCACCGGATCTCACGCGCATCGAGATCCTATGGACGGTGCTCCCGCTCTTCTTCATCGTGATCCTCTTCCACGTCGGCTTCAAAGGCTACGTGAAGAACGCGATCGCCGGCGACGGCGCGATCGAGATCCGCGCCCGCGGCAAGCAGTGGCTGTGGGAGTTCGAATACGCCAACGGCATGAAGGAGAACGGCAAGCTCGTCGTCCCCATCAACCGCCCCGTGAAGATGGTCATGTCGAGCGACGACGTGATCCACAGCTTCTACATCCCCGAGTTCCGCATCAAGAAGGACGTCGTCCCTGGCATGTACTCGAACGTCGTGTTCGAGGCGAACAAGCTCGGCCCCGCGCACGTGTTCTGCACCGAGTACTGCGGCACCAGTCACTCCGGCATGCTGGCCGACGTGAACGTCGTCTCCCAGGAGGAGTTCGACAGCTACATCAAAGAAGGGCCGCGCAACCCGAACTGCCAAGACCCGAACGCCGCGTGCCCCGCAGACTTGAAGGCCAAGTGGGGCGAGCAGCTCTACGTGAGCAATGCCTGCGTCACCTGCCACTCGCGCGACGGCAGCAAGCTCGTCGGGCCGTCGTTCAAGGGAGTCTACGGCCGCCACGAGGTCCTCGAGGGCGGCGAGGTCGACATCGACGACAACTACATCCAGGAGTCGATTCGCAAGCCGCAGGCCAAGATCGTGAAGGGGTACACGAACGTGGTCATGCCGATGATCCCGCTCACCGACAGACAGGTCGAGGCGCTGGTCGAGTATCTGAAGACGATCAAGTAGTGACGCGGACGATCTAGAGGACAGAAGCACATGACCGCAGCAGCAACGCACGCACCGGCGCACGACGACCACCCGGATCCGACCGAGAGCTACCTCAAGGCGACGCACGCGCTCATCCCGGGTGGGAGAGGGCTGCTCGGCTGGCTCACGACGCTCGATCACAAGCGGATCGGCGTCATGTACCTGATCAGCGTCCTCACCGCTTTCCTCATCGGCGGCGTGTTCGCGCTGCTCGTCCGGCTGGAGCTCATGAGCCCCGGCCGCACGATCATGGACGCCGACACGTACAACCACATGTTCACGCTGCACGGCGTGGTCATGGTGTTCCTCTTCATCATCCCGTCCATCCCGGCGGCGATGGGGAACATCATCCTGCCGATCCAGCTCGGCGCGAAGGACGTCGCCTTCCCGCGCCTGAACTTGATGAGCTTCTACATCTACGTGTTCGGCGCCTGCTTCGCGCTCTACAGCATGATCAACGGCGGCGTCGACACCGGGTGGACGTTCTACACCCCGTACAGCGCGCGCTCGAACTCGTTCGTCATCCCGATGATCTTGGGCGCGTTCATCATGGGGTTCAGCTCGATCCTCACGGGCGTGAACTTCATCGCGACGATCCACAAGATGCGCGCGCCCGGCCTCACCTGGGGCCGCCTCTCGCTCTTCACGTGGTCGCTCTACGCCACCAGCATCATGCAGGTCCTCGCGACGCCGGTGCTGGCGATCACGCTGCTGCTCCTCACGATGGAGCGCGCGTTCGGCATGGGCATCTTCGACCCGAAGCTCGGCGGCGACCCCGTCCTGTTCCAGCACTTCTTCTGGTTCTACTCGCACCCGGCCGTCTACATCATGATCGTCCCGGGCATGGGGGTCGTGAGCGAGCTCATCGGCACGTTCGCGCGCCGCCAGCTCGTCGGGTACTGGTTCATCGCGATGAGCTCGATCGGCCTCGCGCTGCTCGGCTTCCTCGTGTGGGGCCACCACCTGTTCATCGCCGGCATCAGCGAGTACGCGGCGGCGATCTTCTCGGCGCTGACGTTCCTCGTCGCCATCCCCAGCGGCGTGAAGGTCTTCAACTGGGTCGCGACGCTCCACAAAGCCAGCATCTCACTGCGTACGCCGATGCTCTGGGCGCTGGCGTTCATCTTCGAGTTCACGATCGGTGGCCTCACCGGCCTCTTCCTCGGCATGCTCGCCACCGACGTGCACCTGCACGACACCTACTTCGTCGTCGCGCACTTCCATTACGTCATGGTCGGCGGCACCGTCATGGGCTTCGTCGGCGGCCTGCACTACTGGTGGCCGAAGATCACCGGCAAGATGTACAGCGAGCGGCTCGGTCAGATCGGCTTCGCGCTCGTCACGTTCGGCTTCAACCTGACGTTCATGACGCAGTTCGTGCTCGGCTCGCGCGGCATGCCGCGCCGCTACTACGACTACCTGCCCGAGTACCATGAGCTCCATCGGTGGTCGACGATCGGCTCGTGGTTCATCGGCCTCGGGTTCTTGACCCTCCTCTACATGTTCATCGACTCGCTGCGGAACGGCGCGAAGGCGCCGCGTAACCCGTGGGGCTCGGCGGCCCTCGAGTGGCAGGTCCCGTCGCCGGCGCCGCTCGGCAACTTCCTCAAGGAGCCGCGGATCACGCGCGGCCCCTACGACTACCACCTCGCGACCCCCGAGGAGCTCGAGCAAGAATGAGCAGCGCACAAGCAGCCGCGGCCGCCGACGCGACAAGCGGCGGGCACGACGATCACGGCCACGATCACCCGAAGTTCCTCCAACACCAGTTCGATACGCCGGCGCAGCAGTTCGACGCCGCGAAGATCGGAATGTGGGCGTTCCTCGGGCAAGAGCTGCTCTTCTTCAGCGGCCTCTTCGTGGCGTACGGCATCTTCCGGAGCTGGTACCCGGAGATGTTCAGCAGCGCGTCGCACCAGCTCAATCGCGTCATGGGCGCGGGCAACACGATCGTGCTGCTCTTCAGCAGCCTCACCGCCGCGCTCGCGGTGCGGAGCGCGCAGACCGGCAACAAGGCGGCGACGAGCCGCTACCTGCTCGTCACCATCGCGTGCGCGTTCATCTTCTTGATCGTCAAGTACTTCGAGTACGTGCACAAGTTCGAGGCGGGGCTCCTGCCGTCGAACTACTTCCACCCGCAGGCCGAGCATCTCGCCCTGGGCACGTCGCTGCCCGACAACGCGGGAACGTTCTACGCGATCTACTTCATGATGACCGGCGTGCACGGCGTCCACGTGGTCGTGGGCATCGGCGTCCTCATCTGGATGTGGCGCCGCAACGAGCGCGGCGAGTTCAGCGCGAAGTACTTCACGCCGATCGACCTGGCCGCCCTCTACTGGCACCTCGTCGACCTCGTGTGGATCTACCTGTTCCCGCTCCTCTACTTGATCGACTGACCGAGGAAGACCGAACCATGAGCTCCCCCGAACACATCGCGCACGATCAAGAGCACGCGGGCCAGTACGACGTCCACACGCACATCTCGTCGCAGGGGTTCTACGTCCTCATCCTCTCGGTGCTGATGCTGCTGACGCTGCTGACGGTGGGCGTCTCGTACATCCACCTCGGGCGACTGAACCTCGTCGTCGCCGTCGTGATCGCGTCGATCAAGGCGGCGCTCGTCGTCACGTTCTTCATGCACCTGAAGTACGACAACAAGTTCAACGCGCTGATCCTCGTCGTCACGCTCCTCTTCATCGGCGTCTTCTTCGCGTACGTGATGAACGACACGGAGCACCGCGGGGAGCTCGATCTCGAGCAGGGGAGCAAGGTCCTGCCGGCCACCGGCGACTACGCGCCGGGCGGCATGGAGCACCGCGCTCCGGTCGTGGCGAAGCCGCACGGCGGGCACGCCGAAGGGCACGAGCCCAGTCACGCCGCGCCCGAACATCACTGAGCGCTACGCAGACGGCGGCGCGACCGCGGAGAGCTTCGCGGTCGTCAGCACGTTGTAGACGGTCGCGATGTGACCCGTCGCGTCCACGTCGAACAGGAGGAGCGCGCGTGGGGCGACGCGGGGCGCCACCGGTTCGCGCTCGACGAGCAGGCCGAGGGCGCCGTTGACGGAGAGCTCGGTGACGCGCGTGACGGTGCTCCCGCGCGTGACGCCGAGGAAGAGGCGCGCCACGCGGTCCCTGCGCTCCACCACGCGGCGCTGCGCGAGGAACTCGCCGCCGCCGTCGCCGATCGCGCGGGCGCCCTCGGCGAGGGCCGCCTCGAGCGCGGCGCCGTCGCGCATCGCGAGGGCGCCGAGGAAGCGCTGGAGCGCCTCGCCCGCCGTGCCCACGGCACGCGTGCCGCTGTCGCGCGCACGATCGTGCGCCTCGAGGGCGCGGCGCGCGCG
>JAYVXL010000321.1:0-1946 GCA_043785185.1 Myxococcales bacterium | reverse complement strand
CAAAGCCGCTCGTCCAAAAGACGATCGACGTCTCGCGCTTCGCCATCGAGACGATCGGCGCGCGCATCGCCGAGTTCGACCGCGTCATCCTCGTCGGCGGCTCCACGCGTATGCCGAGCGTCGCGCGCGCGGTCGAGGAGTTCTTCGGCAAGCCGCCTTACCTGAAGGTCAACCCCGACGAGGTCGTGGCGCTCGGCGCCGCGATCCAGGCGTACTCGCTCGAGGGGAGTCGCAAGGCGCCGGCGCCCGCGAGGCCGTCGGCGGCGGCGATGCCATCGATCACGCAGGCGAGCCTCACGTCGCCGGAGATCACCACCGGGATCACGAGCGTCACCCAGCAGACGCAGGTGACGCAGGTGACGCAAGTGACGCAAGTGACGCATGTGGTGCCGCCGATGCGGCCGCCGATGGCGACGCTGACCGGCGTAGGCGAAGGGCCTCCGCCGGCGCCGCGGTCGTCGCCCAGCATCCTCAAGGGGACCGTCACGCGCACGGGCGCGCCGCCGTCGTTGCCGACCAAGCCGCCCAAGCCCGCCCCGGCGCCGTCGGCGCCCACGTTGAAGGTCGAGGAGGACGCGTTCGCGGGCTTCGAGAGCATGCCGCGCGGCGCGTCTGCCGCGCCGCCGGCGAAAGCCGAGAAGGGCTTCGAGCTCGACGAGCCGGGCGCGCCCGACGCGCAGACCATGTCGCTCCAGGTAAAGGAGCCGGAGCTCGACGAGCTGACGTTCAACAAGCGTTCGCCGTCGCTCGTGGGCGCGACGCCGCCGCCTCCGAAGGGGCTCGGCAAGCCCCCGGTGCCTGAGGCCGCCGCGCGCCCGCGCCCGCCTGCGGCGCCGAGGTACGACCGCGAAGACCCGTCGATGTCGTTCAACGTGCCGGAGGTGCCGGACCTGGCGGAGGAGCCGAGCGTCGTCCGCCCGCCGGCGCCGCCCGCCCCGCCGCCGCGCATCATCTCGGCGCCGCCGCCGCCGCCACCTCCACCGCCGCAGCCGCCGGAGGACCGCTCGATCCCGTCGTTCACGATGCCGCTGGGCGCGAAGTCGCCGAGCCCGCCGCAACGGCCCGTACCCGCGGCCGACGAGCTGTCGCGGACGATGCCGCTCGCGGTCCCGGCGTCGCCCCCGAACTCGGAGATCCAAGCGGCGGAGCTCGAAGAGGTGCCGTGGTCGCCGCCCTCGATGCCTCCGATCGTCGCCGCCCGCCGTCCGGAGCCCGAAGGCATCGCGGCGATGGTCGCGCCGCTCCTCATCGACGTCACGCCGATGAGCCTCGGCGTCGAGACGGTCGGCGGCTTCTGCGACGTGCTCATCCCGGCGAACTCGCCGGTGCCGTGCGATCGCACGCGCACGTTCCTCACGGCGAGCGACGGCCAGACGCTCGTGTGCGTCAACGTCGCGCAAGGGGAGTCGCGGCGCTTCGGGCAGAACACGTTCCTCGGCCAGGTCGAGCTGTCCGGTCTCGCGGCCAAGCCGCGCGGCGAGGTCGCCGTGGCGGTGACGTTCGAGATCGACGCCGACGGCATCCTGAACGTCCGCGCCAAGGACGTCGCGACGGGCCACGAGCAGCGGGCGCAGATGCGCCTGCTCGGGGCGACGGCGTCCGAGGACGTCGCGGCGATGGTGGCGCGCCAGGCGCGGCACGAGGTACACTGACGGCGACATGCCGGCGGCGTCGACCTTCATGGCGTGGGCGGAATCGCTGCCCACCCTCAGCTACTACGCCATCCTGCGGGTGCCGCAGAACGCGAGCCTCGCGCAGGTGAAGGCGGCGTTCCACGGCTTCGCCCTCCGCGCGCACCCCGATCGCTACGTCGACCACGAACCGGAGGTCGCGAAGGCGGCGGCCGAGGTCTTCAAGCGCGGCGTCGAGGCGTACAACGTCCTGTCGAAGGCGGAGCTCCGCGCGAAGTACGACAAGGGCCTCGAGGGCGGCAAGCTGCGCTACGA
>JAYVXL010000320.1:0-19654 GCA_043785185.1 Myxococcales bacterium | reverse complement strand
TCGGCCTGGCGGACGCGCTCGGCACGGCGCGCGCGCTGTCGTCGCGCGTCCCGCGTTGGGCGGAGCGCGTCGCGCCGACGGAGGACGTGGCGTGGCGCGGCGGCGTCGTGCGCGGCGTCGTGCACGACGAGAACGCGTGGGCGCTCACCGGCGACGGCGGCTCGGGGCACGCGGGGATGTTCGGCACGCTGCCCGGCGTGCTCGCGTTCGGCGCCGCGGCGCACGACGCGCTCGCGACCGAGCCGCGCCTCGCGTGGATGACGCGCGCGCGGCCGGGGGGGACACTCCTCGCCGGCTGGGACGGCAAGAGCCCGGCCGGGTCGAGCGCCGGCGCGCGCATGGGCCCGCGCGCGTTCGGGCACCTCGGCTTCACGGGGACGAGCGTATGGATCGATCCGGACGCGCACACCGTCGTCGCGATGCTCACGAACCGCGTGCATCCTACACGCGAAAATGTCGAAATTCGGGCTGCGAGGCCGCTCGTCCACGACGCGCTGTTCGCGCGGGCGTTGGCCTTGCGAAAGAGCTAGAAGGCGCTCGCCGTGAGCTTCACGTCCGCCTTCGCCCACACCTTCGCGAGCTCCTCCTTCACCGCCTTCAGCTCCGCGCCGTTCTTGCCCTGCGCGCCGAGCGCCTGCTTCAGTCCGAAGAGGGCCCACCCGTTGTGCGGGTGCATGGCGAGGTCCTTGCGGTACACCGCCTCGGCCTCCGCCGCCTTCCCGGCGGACATGAGCGCCGCGCCTTGGAGGTGGCGCACCGGGTAGAACCAATCGTCGGGCTCCGAGTACGCGAGCTTGTCGGCGAGCGCGACGGCCTCGGCCCAGAGCGCGAGGCTGTCCTTCTTGCTCGCCTTCTTGTTGCTGGCGTTCGCTTCGAGCGTCGCGATGCGCGCCTCGAGGATCTTCGCCGCGACGGCGAACACGTCCTTCGCGTCGTTTTGGCCCGCGGTCACCCCCGCCGGCGCGGCCGCGCCCACCGCGGCGAGCTCTTTCAGGTCGGCGCGCGCGTCGTCGAGCTTGCCCTTCGCCGCGAGCGCCATGCCGTGGCCGTGGAGCCATAGGGCCGTGAGCACCGGGTACTTCGCGTCGGGCCGCGGCTCGGCGAGCAGGTCGTCCCACTTGCCGAAGCGCACCATCGCGAGGAGCGGCTCGCTCACGAAGAAGTCCATCCCCGGCATCATGTCGACCATCTCCGGCGGCATCGCCTTGGCCGACCTTCGCGCCGCGTCGAGCGCGACGAGGCTCCGCCCTTCCATCGACGCCGAGAACGCGAGAAAGCCGTAGTTGTGGCCGAGGTACATCGGGTAGTAGCCGGGCGCCGTCGTTTGCTTGAGGTAGGCCTCGTCGACGTGCGCGGCGTTCTCGTTGGCGGCGGACGCGTCGGCGTAGCGACCGACGCGCTGGAAGATGTGCGCCGGCATGTGCACGACGTGCCCGGCGTTCGGCATGAGCCCGGCGAGCCGCTCGGCGGACGGCAGCGCCCGCTCGGGGTGCGACGACGCCTCGACGGCGTGGATGTAGAAGTGGTTCGCCCCCGGGTGGTTCGCGTCCCTTTCGAGCGCGTTCTCCAGCGTCGCCACGATCTCGAGAGTCCCCTCGCCTGGCTCGCCACCCAGCGACCAGAGCTTCCACGGCATCGTGTCCATCGCGGCCTCGGCCCAAAGGACCTGCACGTCGAGGTCGTCGAACCGCTTCGACACGTCCCTCATCGCGGCGGCGTAGGCTCGGCTGTACGGCTCCATCGCGGCCGCGTCGAGCGCCTCCGGCCCCTTGTAGCGCTTGCCGAGCGCGCCGATGAGCGCCGCCTCCACGGGCGTCACCTTGTCCTTCGTGACGAGCGCCTGGGCGCGCCTGAGCGCGTCCCACGCGGCCTTCGCCCGGTCCGGCAGCATCGGCACGTTGTAGTTCGGCCCCATCGTGTAGGCCGCGCCCCAGAAGCACATCGCGCATTCGTCATCGAGCGTGGCGGCCTTGGCGAACGAGCGCGTCGCCTCGTCGTGGTTGAATCCGTACGAGAGGCGAAGGCCCTGATCGAAATACTTTTGCGCCTCGGGCGACGCCGTCGAGACGGTGCGGTGAAAGCCGCCGAGGCCGTCGAAGAGCATCGCGCCCTTCGCGAGCGCGGCGACCGTGTCGGGGAGCGCGGGGCCCTCCGCCGAGGTCGGCTTCGCGGCCGCGGTCTCCGTCTTGGCGGGCGACGCGGGGGGTGGCTTGCCGCCGCACGCGACCGCGAGAGGAAGGAGCGAGGCGAGCGAGATCTCGCGGGCGAAGAGCATGAGCATCGTTTTCGAGGGTCGCATGCCGTCGAGCCTACCGAAGCGCGGCCGGCGCGACGCCGCAATCGCGATCGGCGCCCGCGCCCCGCCGATGGGGTACGCTGACGCCGTGGCCCAAACCGGACTGAAGACGGAGGCTTCCGCGCTCGCGCGCGAGGGCTCCGGCGCGCCGGGGGGCACCGTCTATCGCGGGCCTGCGTCGAACAGGTGGCGCTTCCTCCGCGCCTACTCGACGACGTTCGCCGTCATCTGGAGCTACGTCTCGCTCTCCATCAAGTCGCGCTTCTTCGGGAAGGCGTACCGGGAGGAGCGCATCGGCGCCGTCCACAAGCGCAACGCGCGGCGCGTCTACGTCACCATCCTCGAGCTCCAGGGGCTCTTCATCAAGGTCGGCCAGGCGCTGTCGATCATGGCGAACTTTCTCCCCGAGGCGTTCCGTGGCGAGCTCGAGGGGCTGCAAGATCAGGTGCCGCCGCGCAGCTTCGAGGAGATCGCGGACCGGATCGAAATGGACCTCGGTAAGAAGGTCGACGCGATCTATGACGACTTCCAGCGCGTCCCCATCGCCAGCGCGTCGCTCGGCCAGGTGCACGAAGCGAGGCTCAAGGACGGCACGCGCGTCGCCGTCAAGGTGCAGCACAAGGACATCGACGAGGTCGTTCGCCTCGATCTCAAGACCATCCGCCGCATCATGCAGATCGTGCAGTGGTTCGTCCCCGTGCAGGGACTCGACGGCTACTACCACCAGATCAAGGAGCTGCTCGGGCAGGAGCTCGACTTCGAGCTCGAGGCGAACAACGTCGAGACCATCGCGAAGAACTTCGAGAAAGACCCGCGCATCCAGTTCCCCGTGCCGGTGCGCGCGCTCTCGACGAAGCGCGTGCTCACGAGCACCTTCGTGGTCGGGAAGAAGCTGACGGACTTGGCAGGCATCGAGGCGATGGGCGTCGACAAGCGGGACCTGGCGACGCGGATGGTGCGCGCCTACTGCCAGATGATCTTCATCGACGGCATCTACCACGCCGATCCGCACCCCGGGAACATCCTCGTCGGGAGCGACGGCTCGCTGATCCTGCTCGATTTCGGCGCCGTCGCCCGCCTCTCGCCGCAGATGCGCGAGGGCATCCCCGAGTTCCTCGAGGGCGTCATCCGTCGCGACACCGATCGCCTCGTCAAGGCCCTCCGTAAGATGGGCTTCCTGTCGCGCACGAGCGACGGGGTCGTCAGCGAAAAGGTCATCGAGTACTTCCACAAGCGCTTCCAGGACGAAGTGAAGCTCGAGAGCTTCAACCTGAAGGACGTGAAGATCGATCCTCAGCGCGGCTTCGAGAGCCTCTTCGATCTGCGCAAGATGAACGTCGGGCTCAAGGAGCTCTCCAGCGCGTTCCACATCCCCCGCGACTGGGTGCTGCTCGAGCGGACGATCATCCTCTTCTTCGGGTGCTGCACGATGCTCGACCCCGAGCTGAACCCGATGAAGATCATCCAGCCGTACATGCAGGACTTCGTGCTCGGCAACCGCGACTTCACCCAGATGGCGATGGAGACGGTGCGCGACATGGCGATGGGCGCCATGACGCTGCCCGACGACCTTCGCAAGTACCTCGTGCGTGCGACGCGCGGCGAGATGGAGGTGAAGGTCCACGGCATGGCCGAGGGCGCGCGCACGCTCTACGCGATCGGCCGGCAGATCATCTACACGGCGGTCGGCATCGCGGCCGGGATCGCCGCGCTGCAGCTGCACTTCCGCGGGGAGGACCAGCTCGCGCGGTGGCTCGCGTACCTGGCGGCGGGCGCCGGCGTCGTGCTGGTGCTGTCGTCGATCTTCGCGCGGCCGAAGCGGGTTTGAGGGCGGCGCCTTCTCGCGCAAGCGAGGTATGATCCGCGAAATGGCCTCTCACCTCCTCGCCATCGACCAGGGAACCACCGGCTCCACGGCGCTCGTCGTCACGCAGGACGGACGCACGCTCGGCCGTCACAACACCGAGTTCGCGCAGCACTTCCCCAAGCCGGGTTGGGTCGAGCACGAGCCCGCGGACTTGTGGCGGAGCGTGCAGGCGTCGTGCGAGGCGGCGCTCGCCGCGGCGAAGGTGCGGGGCGAGGACATCGCGGCGATCGGCATCACGAACCAGCGCGAGACGACGCTCGTGTGGGATCGCAAGACGCGCGCCCCGATCCACCGCGCGATCGTTTGGCAGTGCCGCCGCACCGCCGACCGCTGCGACGAGCTGAAGCGCGCCGGCAAGGAGCGCGCGTTTCGCGAGACGACCGGGCTCGTGCTCGACGCGTACTTTTCGGGCACGAAGATCGCGTGGATCCTGGACGAGGTTCAGGGTGCGCGCGCGCGCGCGGAGGCGGGCGAGCTGGCGTTCGGCACGGTCGACTCGTTCCTCGTGAGCCAGCTCACCTGTGGCGAGGCGCACGTGACCGACGTGACGAACGCGTCGCGCACGCTCCTCATGAGCCTAAAAGACTGCGCGTGGGATCCGGAGCTGTGCGCGACGTTGCGCGTGCCGATGGCCGTCCTGCCGAAGATCGTGGGCAGCGCGGAGATCGTGGCGCGCACGAAGGGCGTCGGCTTCTTGCCGGACGGCGTCCCCATCGCGGGCATCGCGGGCGATCAGCAGGCCGCGCTCTTCGGGCAGGCGTGCTTCGCCGAGGGGGACGCGAAGTGCACGTACGGCACGGGCGCCTTCGCGCTGATGAACATCGGCGCGCGGCCGATCCTGAGCAAGAGCGGCCTCGTCACCACGGTCGCGTGGCGCGTCGGCGGCAAGACGACGTACGCGCTCGAGGGGAGCGCGTTCATCGCCGGCGCCGCGGTCCAATGGCTGCGGGACGGCCTCGGGCTGATCGCGACGGCAAAGGACATCGAGGCGCTCGCGAGAAAGGTGCCGTCGTCGGACGGCGTGTCGTTCGTGCCGGCGCTCGCCGGCCTGGGCGCGCCGTACTGGGATCAGGGCGCGCGCGGCACGATCACCGGGCTGACGCGCGGGACGACCGCGGCGCATCTGGCGCGCGCGACGCTCGAGGGGATCGCGCTCGAGGTCCACGATTTGCTCGCGGCGATGGCCGCCGACGCGGGGCGCCCGCTCGCGCGGCTCCGCGTCGACGGGGGAGCGTGCGCGAACGACTTGCTCATGCAGTTCCAGGCGGACGTGGCCGGCGTCGCCGTGGAGCGGCCCACCGAGATCGAGTCGACGGGCCGCGGCGCGGCGATGCTCGCCGGCGTGGGCGCGGGGCTGTGCGAGGTGGCGAGCGCGGCGAAGATGCTCAAGCTCGATCGCGCGTTCGTGCCCACGATGGCCGCGGAGGCCCGCGACGCGCACCTGGCGCAGTGGAAGGACGCGGTCGCGCGCACCCGTTCGAGGTAGCGCCGCCGCTCCGCGGCCTGTTCTCGTGCGCCGTCAGAGTTTGTCGCCGCGCAGCGAGCGATCGAGCAGCTCGATGGGATGGAGCGCCGGCATGGTCGCGCCGCGCGCCGCGAGCATCCGCTGGATCTGCAGCGTGCAGCCGGGGTTGGCGCTGACGAGGACGTCGGCCTTCGTTTGGGCGACCGCCGCCGCCTTGCGCGCGCCGATCGCCTCGGCGCTCGCCGGCTCGACGAGGTTGTAGATGCCGGCGCTCCCGCAGCACTGATCGCCGCTCGGGATCTCTGCGAGCGTGACGCCGGGGATCGCGCGGAGCATCGCGCGCGGGGCGGAGCGGACACCTTGCGCGTGCGCGAGGTGGCAAGCGTCGTGGTACGCGACGCGCGCGCCCACGCGGTGGCGCGCCGCGCGCGGCGCGAGCCCGGCGACGAGCTCGGTGACGTCGCGCACCTTCGCGGCGAAATTTTCGGCGCGCGCGCGCCAGTCGCGATCGCCTTCGAAGAGGCGGCCGTATTCCTTGAGCGACGAGCCGCAGCCGGCGGCGTTCACGACGACGACGTCGACGTCCGCGTCCTCGAACGCGCGGATCGTCGCCTTCGCGAGCTCCGTCGCCTCCGAAGGCCTCCCCGCGTGGAGCGAGAGCGCGCCGCAGCAACCCTGCGCGTCGGGGACGAGCACGTCGCAGCCCTCGGCGGACAGGACGCGAACGGTCGCGTCGTTCACGCCCGGAAAGAAGACGCGCTGCACGCAGCCGGCGACGAGCCCCACCTTGAGGCGCCGCTCGCCGGCCGCCGCCGTGCGCGGAGGAAGCGCCCGCGTGAGCGCGTCCCACGTCAGCGGTGGCGCGAGCGCCTCGAGCTGCGCGAGGCGCGGCGGGAGCTTGGCCAGGAGGCCGCTCCGCGCGACGAGCGCCTTGAGCCCGCTCGCCGCGTAGAGCCAGAGGAGCAGCGCGACCGCCCGGAGCCGCCGCGGATACGGGAGCAGCGCGAACAGCATCGCGCGAAAGAGGCGGTCCGCGACGCCGCGCGGCACCGCCCGCTCGCGCTCGGCGCGCGTGTGCTCGATCAGCACGTCGTAGCGCACGCCCGACGGGCACGCGGTGACGCAGGCCATGCAGCCGAGGCACGCGTCGAAGTGCCCGGCGACGGTCTCGTTCCACGTGAGCTCGCCGTCGCGCAGTCCCTTCATCAGGTAAATGCGCCCGCGCGGCGAGTCCATCTCCAAGGACCACGACTGGTACGTCGGGCACGCGGGGAGGCAGAAGCCGCAGTGGACGCAGTCGTCGATCGGATCGTGCGCGGTCGCCATCAGATGCCTCCGACGAAGCGGCCGGGGTTCATGCGGCCTTCCGGATCGAAACGCGCCTTCACCTCTTTCATGAGCGCGAGCGACGACGGCGGCGGTCCCCACACGTCGAGCCCGGCGGCGTGCGCGGCGAGCGGCGCGCGCTGGACGATCGCGTGGCCTTGCGCCTCGGCCGCGAGGGCGCGCGCGCGCGCGAGCGCGGCGGGGAGCGCGCGCGGGTCTGCCGCCCCGCGCCCTTGCACGAGCGCGAGGCCCAGGCTCGGGTACCACGCGACGCGCGGCTGCGCGAGCGCGGGCGCGAACGACGCCGCGAGCGCGGGCAACCGTGCGGCGAGCGCCGCGGGCAAGCCGCTCACCTTCACGCTCACGTCGCCGCTGCCGCGGACGGCGTCGTGCGCGTCCCAAAAGTGCGCCGCCGCGGCGCCGTCGAGCACCTCGCACGAATGACCGGCGCGCGTCGCGTGATCCGAGAGGCGCGCGCGCTGCTCCGCGACGCCCGCGGCGAAGCCCTCGAAGCGCGCGCCGAGCGCGTACGCGTCGCCCGTGCCGATCGCGGCGATCGCCGCGGGCTCGAGCTGCTGCGCGCGCACGGCGACGGTGACGGCGCGAACGTCCGCGGCGGAGAGCGGGCCGATGACCACGGTGGCGCTGGCCTCCGGCAGCGGGTGCACGCGGAAGGTGACGCCGAGGATCATGCCGAGCGTCCCGAGCGAGCCGGTCGCGAGCTTCGGCAGGTCGAAGCCGGCCACGGTCTTGACGACCTTGCCGCCGCCGCGCGCGACCTTGCCGTCGGCGCGAAGCATCGTCACGCCGATGATGAGATCGCGCACGCCCCCGTAGCGCGCGCGGAGCGGGCCGAACGCGGCGGTCGCGACGAGGCCGCCGACGGTCGCGCCGCGCGCGCCGGGCGGGTCGAGCGCGAGGCGCTGGCCGTGCGCCGCGAGCGTGTCCTGCAGCGCGCCGAGCGTGAGGCCGCCTTCGACGTCGACGACCTGGTCCGCGGGCGTGTAGTCGAGGACGCGCGAGAGCTTCGTCGTGCGGAGCGCGACGTCGAGGCGCGTCGGGCGCGCGCCGAGGCCGAGCTCGGTGCCGCCGCCCACGCACGCGACGGTCCGCCGCGCAGCCCGCGCGCGCGTGAACGCCTCGACGCACTCCGCGCGGTCCGACGGCGTGACGACGTCCGAAGGGGCCACGCCCAGGATCTCGGTCGCGAGGCCGCTCATCCGCGCCCCGCTTCGCCGGAGAGCTCCGACGCGTGCGCGTGATACGGACCGGGCTTGTCGCCGCAGAGTCGCGGCGTCGGGAAGATCTTACCGGGGTTCATCACGCCGCCGGCGTCGAACGCGCACCGCAGCGCCGCCATCGTGTCGAGGGCCGCCTCGTCGAACATCTCGCCCATGTACGCGGCCTTCTCGGCGCCGACGCCGTGCTCGCCGGTGATGGAGCCCCCATGGCGCAGGCACAGGCGCAAGATTTCGCCGGACACCGCCTCGGCCTTCGCGAGCTCGCCGGCGACGCGCGCGTCGTAGAGCACCAGCGGGTGAAGGTTGCCGTCGCCGGCGTGGAACACGTTCGCGACGCGCAGCCCGGCGCGCGCCGACAGCGCCGCGATCTCGCGCAGGACCTCGGCGATCTTCGAACGCGGGATGACGCCGTCTTGCACGAGGTAGCTCGGGCTGATGCGACCGACCGCGGCGAACGCGCTCTTCCTGCCCTTCCACATGAGCGCGCGCTCGTCGTCGTCCCTCGGCAGGCGTACGTCGAGCGCGCCCGCGGCCTTCGCCATCCCGACCGCGGCCGCCGACGTGTGCGCGACCTCGGCGGCGGTGCCGTCGACGTCCATGAGGAGCGACGCGCCGACGTCGGGCCAGTCCACGCCGGTCGCCTTCACCGCGGCCTGCATCGCGAGGCGATCCATCATCTCGATCGCCGCCGGCACGATGCCCGACGCGATGATCGCGCTGACGGCGGCGCCCGCCTCGTCGGTCGACGGGAACGTCGCGAAGAACGTCCGCGTGGCCTCGGGCTTGCGCAAGAGGCGCAGCGTCACCTCCGTCACGATGCCCAGCGTGCCCTCGCTGCCGACGACGACGCCGACGAGATCGTAGCCCGGCGCGTCGGGCGCGCCGCCGCCGAGGGTCACGATCTCGCCCGACGCGAGCACCATCGTGAGGCCGACGACGTGGTTCACCGTGAAGCCGTACTTGAGGCAGTGCGCGCCGCCGGAGTTCTCGGCGACGTTGCCGCCGATCGTGCACACCGATTGGGACGACGGGTCCGGCGCGTAATAGAGGCCCGCGCCCTCCACGGCGCGGCTCACGTCGAGGTTGATGACGCCGGGCTGCGCGCGCAGAAGGCCGTCTTCGAGATCGACCGCTAGAATTCGCGTCATGCGCGCCGTCGACACGACGAGCGCGCCGAGCGACGGGAGCGCGCCGCCGGAGAGCCCCGTGCCTGCGCCGCGCGCGACGATCGGCATGCCCGCGCGGACGGCGATCACGACGACGGCGGCGACCTCTTCCGTGGAGCCGGGGAGCGCGACGAGCGCCGGCGGCTGACGAAACGTGGTGAGCCCGTCGCACTCGTAGGTCCGCAGCGCGGTCGGGTCGGCGATCACGTTCGCCTCGCCGATGGCCGCGCGCAGCTCCGCCGCGACCGCTTCAAGCCTGCCCGTCGTGCTGCCCATTCTGCCCCTACCTTATCGCACCCTCGAGAGGTCCCCCTTCCAGAGCGTGCGCGAGCATGCGACGATACATGGTCCGGGCCTTCGGCATCGAAGACACGGGCGCGTCTCCTCTCCTTCGGCCCAGCCCGCCGCGGGTGGTTTGACGCGCGACTCGAGCCTGTTGCTTTCTTCTCTGCGCCGCCCCTCGTGAAGGGGCTGCCGCTTTTCTGCTTGCGGAAGGGAGAGACGATGACCCAGAAGGATTCCTCGCACGGCGGTGCAGGGGCGACTGCCCCCGCGCCGACGGGGCCGGCGCGTGACGTGCCGGTCGATTGGGAGGCGCTCGAAGACGCCTTCGAGAACAACGCCCCGGAGGTCCACAGCTACCTCCACCTGACGACGGGCGAGGTGCTCCGCGTCGTCGACGGAGTCGCCGACCCGCAAATGCACGTCCGCATCGCGTCGGACGGCAACTACCTGCGCATCGATCCGGTCAGCTCCCGCGAGCAGTACCGGTGGATGGAGCGCTTCATCCCGATGGTCGAGGACCTCGACCTCCGCGGGAAGCTCACGCAGGCCATCGACGGCAAAGGAGCGTTCCGGCGCTTCAAGGACGTGCTCATGTCGTTCGCGACCGAGCGCGAGCGCTGGTTTCAATTTCGCAGCGAGCGGCTTCGCACGTTCATGGAGGCGTGGCTGAACGCGCACGCGATCAAGGCGACGCCGCGGCCGACCTGGGGCGACGGCCCGCCGTCGGCCGAGGAGGGGTCGCCCGACAGCCTCGGGCCGTTCTCGGAGCGCGGCAGCGCGCCGAGCCTCTCGAGCGCGGCGCTCGTCGCGGCGGCTGCCGCTGCGGGGGTCGCCGGAGCCGACGCCGAAGGGCCGAAGTCGGCGAGCGGCCGGCGCACGCGCAACGCGGAGGCGAGCCGCCAACAGCTGCGCGAGCTCGCCGAGGGCCTCGGCCCGCGTGAGCTCGAGACGCTCGTCTCGTTCGCGGAGTTCTTGAAGGCGCGCCGCGCCGCCCGCGGCTTCGCTCACCACCACGAGCACCAGATGCAGGAGCGCATCGAGGCCGCGGCCGCGAGCGTCCGCGGGGGCAAGCTCGCCGAGGGAGAGGGCGGGGGACAGGCGACGTGATGCGCGCGCCGTCCGGTCGCGCTCACTCGCGTCGCGTCCTCGCAGTCCCCGCCGTCCTCGCCGCGCTCGCCGTCACCGGCGTCCTCGGTGCCGCGCGCGCGCGCGCCGACGAGACGCCGGGCGCCCGCGCGTCGATCGATCGGACCGCCGTGCGCTTTTGGTCGCCGGAGACCGGAGGCGCGTCGCGTCCGCGCTTCGTGACGGCACGCGAGCTTGCGTTCGAGGCGCGCCTCGAGGCGCTCGGCGAGGACAGCAACTTCGGCAGCGCCGGGCCGTTCCAGGAGCGCCACCTGCGCGCCGCCACCGAGCGCCACGTCGCCGAAGAGCTGCTGGCGACGCTGATGATCGAGCACGGCGCCGACCCGCGCGATCTCCCCGCCCTCACCGCGCGCGCGCGCGCGACGCTGGTGGATCGCGTCGGCGGGCCGCCCCGGCTCGCGGCCGCGATGACGGCCGAGGGCATCGAGGAGAGCGAGCTCGAGCAGATGCTGCGCCGCCAAGTGCGCGCCGCGATCTACATCGACCGATCCATTCAGTCGATCCTGCGGCCCACCGAGGAGGAGCTGCGCGAGGTGTTCCGCACCGATGCGCACCCGTACAAAGGGCAGCGGCTCGACGACGTGCGCGAGCGCTTCCAGCTCTGGCTCGTCGGTGAGCGCCTGCGCCAGGCGGAGAGCGGCTTCCTCCAGGCGGCGCGCACACGCGTCAAGATCGTGAACGTTCCGGCCGGCGGGTGACATGAGCGGCGGCGCGGACAGCAAGAAGGTGGTGATCGCGGCGCTGACGGGCAACATCGCCATCGCGCTGTGCAAGTTCGCCGCGGCGTACCTCTCGCGCTCGACCTCCACCCTCGCCGAGGCCGTCCACTCGCTCGCGGACACCGGCAACCAGGCGCTCCTGCTCGTCGGGCTGCGCCTCGCCGCGCGTCCGGCCGACGATCGCTTCGCGTTCGGGCGCGCGACGGAGAAGTACTTCTGGCCGTTCGTCGTCGCGCTCATCCTCTTTTCCGTCGGCGGCGCGTTCGCGATGTGGGACGGAATTAGTCACCTCTTCACGCCGGCCGAGCACCACGGCTCGCCGCTGTGGAGCTACGGCGTCCTCGGCGTATCGTTCCTGTTCGAGAGCCTCAGCTTCCGCGTCGCCTACCGCGAGTTCCGCGTGATGCTGAAGGGCCAATCGTGGAAGACGGCGATCATGGAGACGCGCGACCCGACGATCCCGCTCGTCCTCGCCGAGGACGCGACCGCGCTCGCGGGCCTGTCGATCGCGCTCGTGGCCGTCGGCCTCTCGCAGCTCACCGGCTCGGGGCTCTGGGACTCGCTCGGCTCGGTCATCATCGGCGTGCTCCTCTGCGCCGTCGCGTACGGGCTCGCGAAGATCACCCACGGCCTGCTCATCGGCGAGAGCGC
Source organism: Myxococcales bacterium (assembly GCA_043785185.1). Taxonomy (GTDB): domain Bacteria; phylum Myxococcota_A; class Polyangia; order Polyangiales; family Polyangiaceae; genus JANYHK01. Next base: position 7,492 of record JAYVXL010000320.1, on the reverse strand, counting down.
GTCGCCCGAGGATCAGAGCAAAGTCGTCGCGATCGCCGAGGAGACGTCCGGCGTCGCGAGGGTGACGCAGATCCTCACGATGCACCTCGGCCCGGACGTCGTCATCCTCTCGCTCAAGGTGGCCTTCCGCCCCAAGATGGAGGTCGAGGAGGTCGAGGCGACGATCGACGAGGTGGAGCGGCGGATCCGCAAGGCGCTGCCGATCATGCGGAAGATCTTCATCGAGCCCGACTCGAACGGCGACGGACGCGGGCTCGCCGTCGCCCGCAGCGCCCGCGTCGAGGCGGCCCCGCCCGCGCGCGCCGCCAGCGGGACAGAGGAGGGGACGTGAGGCTCGGACCCGCCGCGGGGGCGCTCTTGCTCGTCGTCGCCGGGGCGGCGCTCACGTTCTTGCCGTCGCGCAAGTCGCCGGCGCCCGTGCGGACCACCGCCGCGCGCGCGCGCGTGGGCCTCGTCTTCGACGTCGGCGGCCGCGGCGACAAGAGCTTCAACGACGCGGCGTACGCCGGCCTCGTGCGCGCGGAGAAGGAGCTCGGCGTCGAGGTCTCCTTCCTCGAGCCGGTCGGCAGCGAGGACCGCGAGGCGGCGCTCCGCTTGTTCGCGTCGCGCGGCCTCGATCTGGTCATCGGCGTCGGCTTCATCTTCTCGAGCGACGTCGACGCGGTCGCCCGAGGCTATCCGAACGTGCACTTTGCATGCATCGACTACGCGCCGGGCCCCGCCGGTCCGCCGCCGAACGTCGCGGGCCTCGTGTTCCACGAAGAGGAGGGCTCGTTCCTCGTCGGCGCCGTGGCCGGTCTCTTGACCAAGACGCACCACACCGGCTTCGTGGGCGGGATGAAGAACCCGCTGATTCGTAAGTTCGAGGCGGGCTTCGTCGCCGGCGTGAAGGCGTCGTGCCCCGACTGCGCCGTCCACTCGGCGTACGTCGGCGCGTCGCCGGACGCGTTCAAGGACCCCGCCAAAGGCAAGGCGCTGGCGATCGCGCAGATCGCCGCCGGAGCGGACATCGTCTACCACGCGTCCGGCGCGACGGGGCACGGCGTCTTCGAGGCGGCCCACGACGCGCACGTGATGGCCATCGGCGTCGACGCCGACCAGCACGACGAGATGCCGGACACCGTCGTCACGAGCATGGTGAAGCGCGGCGACGTCGCCGTCTTCGACATCATCCGCGCGGCCGCCGACCACAAATTCGAGGGCGGCATGCACGTGTTCGGCGTGAAGGACGGCGCGATCGACTACGTCCACGACGGGCCGCACGCCGCGCGCATCCCCGCCGACGTGAGGAAGACGGTCGAGGGCCTCGCGGCGGACGTCGTCAGCGGGAAGATCGCGGTGCCTTCGGAGTAGGCCGAGGGTTCTCGGCGGAGCGCGCCCAGAGGCGCACCGCGGCGTACGCGCGGTACGGGCGCCAGGCGAGCGCGCGCGCGTCGAGCTCGGCCGCGGTCACGCGGTGCTTCCCGCGCGGCGCCGCCTCGCGCTGCAGCACGAGGTCGCCGCTCGGGAAGGCGTCGCGCTCGCCGTGCGCGCGCATCGCGATGTATTGCGCCGTCCATGGGCCGATGCCGGGCAGCGTCACGAGCGCCGCGATCGTGTGCTCGCGGCTCTCGCGCGCCGCGAGCACCGCGGGATCGCGCGCGACGGCCGCGGCGAGCGCGTGCAGCGTCCGCGCGCGCGCCGTCGTGAGGCCTAGCCCGAAAGGGTCCGCCGCCGCGACCGCCTCCGCCGACGGGAACACGTGCGTGAGCCCCTCCGGTGCGAGCGCGAGCGCGATCGGCAGCGCGGCGCCGCACCGCGCGACGAGGCGGCCGGCGATCGTCGTCGCGGCGCGGACGCTGATCTGCTGCCCGAGCACGGCGCGCACCGCGATCTCGAACGGGTCCCAGCCGCCGGGGACGCGCAGGCCCGGGCGGGCGCGCACGTGGGCGGCGAGCCCGCGGTCGCGCGCCAGGTGCCGATCGATCGCGCGCGCGTCGCTGTCCATGTCGAACACGCGCCGCAGGCGCGCGGCGACTTCCGTGAGTACGCGCGCGTCGTCGGCGAGCACGCGCACGTCGAGCGACGCCGCTCGCGCCCCGCCGCGGCGGCTCACGCGAAGGACGCCAGGCACGCCGTCCAGCGCGAACGTGCGCGCGTACGCGGCGCCGTCCACGCGCTCGACGCCGTCGACCGCGCGCGTTCCGAGGAACGCAACGAGCGCGGCGTGGTCGTACGGCCTCGTGTGCGGCAGGCGCAGCGCGTGCTCGGCGACGCGCGGGTCGTCGTTCCGCGGGCGGGTCAAGGTACGAACGGCTCGGCGCCTTCGAACGACCATCGCACGGCGGCCGGCTGCATGGACCGAGGCTACCGCGATTCCGGGCGCCTCTAAATGGCCGGCGAAGGTCCGCGGCGCGCGGCCGCGTCGGCCGCCCGTGGCGCTCACGAGCACTGCGCTCCGCGCTGCTCGCGACCTGAGGCATCGCTCTCCCCCTGAGCGCGCGCAGCCGGCGCGCGCGCGCGAAGACCGCCAACTCCGGCGCGCCGGCGAGCACGCGATTTGGGGGAGACCGCGGGCGCGCAGGCGGCGATAGCCGCCGAGCACCCGCGAGTGGGGGCACCCCTCTCGTCTTTCTAGCGCCCTCGGCTATTGCGCGGACGAGTCTTCACCGCTTGACGTAGTAGCAAGCCTCGCCTCCCGCCCCATCGGTGCAGCAGATCCAGGGGTACCCATCGGGATCCCAACTGCAGATCATCGGCCCGGGCATCAACTTGGTTCGAACGCCCGACGCCTGCGCACGGCGTGGGGACGTTTCCGTCAAGACGAGGTCGAAGCTCTCGTTGGGATCGAAGGTCATCGGGAACGTCGCTTGATGTTCCTTCAGCGAGACCGCGCTTCCCGATTGCGAGACGAGGTCGATGCGCTCGAGCGCGACATGGCCCTTGGAGGCGTCCACCGAGATGCGCGACGCGCGAGCGCGGTCGATCGCGAGGTGCGCGCCCGCCGGAAGGTGCTGAACGTCGGCCGCGGAGATCGACGCATGGCCCTCCGCATCGAGCGCAACGTACTCGCGCGCGGAGGGCGGAGGCTCCGAGCTGCCGCCGCAAGCGACCGCGACCAGTCCAGCGACGCTGCACGCCAGAAGAATCATCCCGTGTTTCATTTCTTATGTCCTCGATCTCCGCTGCGGGGGCGCGTGATTACGTCGAGCAACGCGCGGAGTCCGTCGTCGCAAACCCTTTCTGCAAGAGCGAAGCCACGAAGAACCGCGGCGAAGACCTAGGAAATGCGTGTGCGGACGCTCCGCCTGCTCAAGTGGGGCAAAGGCGCGCGCCCGACTTGCGCAACGCGATTTGCCCATTCGGGTACGCTGAGCCGTTTTCGACGACTGGCAAGTGGAGGACTCATGGGTATGGTTCACGGCGGGCGCCTCGTCGCGCAGGCGCTCAAGCGGCACGGCACGACGCACCTGTTCACGCTCTGCGGCGGGCATATCCAGGCCATCTACGACGGGTGCCTCGACGAGCAGATCCGCGTCGTCGACGTGCGGCACGAGCAGACGGCTGGCCACGCGGCCGACGGCTACGCGCGCGCGACGGGACGGCCCGGCGTCTGCGCCGTCACCGCGGGGCCCGGCGTCACCGACGTCGTCACCGCCGTCGCGAACGCGCAGCGCGCGGGCATCCCGATGATTTGCATCGGCGGCGCCGGCCCCAAGCAGCTCTGCGACATGGGCTCGCTGCAGGACATGGACTGCGTGACGCTCATGCGCCCCATCACCAAGTGGAGCGTGCAGGTCCCCGAGACGCGCCGCATCGCCGAGTACATCGACGCGGCGTTCCGCGTCGCGCAGGCCGGCGTGCCCGGGCCGGTGTTCCTCGAGATGCCCCTCGATCTGCTGATGAACTTCCACGAAGAGAACGATCTGCCCGCGACGCGCGCGTTCGAGGAGCCGCCGCGCGCCGGCGGCGATCCGCGGTCGATCGCGCGCGCCGCCGAGCTGCTCAAGACCGCCGCGCGCCCGTGCTTCGTCGTCGGCACGCAGCTCCGGTGGTCGCCCGTGAAGGACGCGGTGAGGCGCGCCGCCGACGCGTTCAGCGTCCCGTTCTTCGTGAACGGCATGGCGCGCGGCTGCCTCCCGCACGGCCACCCGAGCTTCTTCTCGCGCGCGCGCAAGTTCGCGCTCGCGCAGGCCGACGTCGTGTTCATGTTCGGCACACCGTTCGACTTTCGCGTCGACTACGGGCGATCGCCCTTGTGGGCCGACGGGGTCAAGATCGTCCAGGTCGATCTGGATGGTGCCGAGCTCGGGCGCAACCGCGCCGTCGAGATTGGCATCGCGGGCGACACCGGGCTCGTCCTCGAGCAGCTCGTCCTCGCCGTAGGGGAGAAGGCGGCGCCGGAGTGGCTGGCGGCCGTGCGCGCCGACGAGGACAAGCGCCGCGCGAAGATGGAGGCGGAAATCACCTCCGACGCGTCGCCGCCGAACCCGCTGCGCGTGTGCGCCGAGCTCGGCAAGCGCCTGGGCAAGAACGACGTCGTCATCGGCGACGGCGGCGATTTCGTCGCGACGGCCGCCAACGTGCTGAAGCTCGAGTGGCCGCAGCTGTGGATGGACCCGGGCCCGCTCGGCACGCTCGGCGTCGGCCCCGGCTACGCGATGGCCGCGCAGCTCACGCGCCCCGACGCCACCACCGTGCTCGTCTACGGCGATGGCAGCTTCGGCCTCCACGCGATGGAGCTCGAGGCGATGGCGCGCCAGAAAATCCCGTGCGTCGCGATCATCGGCAACGACGCGGCGTGGACGCAGATTCGCCGCGGCCAGGTGGAGATGTACGGCGCCGAGCGCGCGCCGGCGACGGCGCTCGAGTTCACGCGCTACGAGAAGATCGTCGACGCGTGCGGCGGCAAGGGCTTCTGGGTCGAGACCCTCGCCGAGCTCGGCCCCGCGCTCGACGCGGCGTTCGCCTACGCGAAGACGGAGCGCAAGCCGGCGTGCGTGAACGTGAAGATCGCGACGAGCGATTTCCGCAAGGGCGCCATCAGCGTCTGAGCTCCGCGCGGCTCCTCTCGCCGCTACCGCAGCCAGACGACCGTCACGCCGTCGCCGCCCTCCCCCGACTCGCCGGGGCGGAACTGCGCGACGTACGGGCTATCGCGCAAATCGCGGCGGATCGCGTCGCGGAGCGCGCCTGTGCCGTGGCCGTGGAGGAGGAACGCGACCTTTCGGCCGTCGTTCAAGCTGCGGTCGAGGAACGTCACCGCGAGGCTGAGCGCGTCGTCCGTACGCAGGCCGCGTAGGTCCACCGTATTGTCGGCCGTCTGGATGGCGATCGCGACGCCGGCCGGGGCGGGCGCTCCGGCCTCGCCGCGCCCCGACCGCACGGGCTTCGCGTCGGGCGCGTGCGGCGTGGACGCGCGCAGCTCCGCGATCGGCACGGTGAGCTTGAGCGCGCCCGCGGCGACGCGGACGGTGTCGGCGCCGACGTCGATGACCTCCGCCTCCGCGCGCAGGCGCGGGACGTACACCTTCGCCCCCTTGCGCACGTCCCCGGGGCGGAGCGGCTCGCGCTCCGGCGGCGGAGCGACGCGCGCTTCGAGCGCGCTGCCCACCGCCGCGTCCGCCGCGATGCGATCGAGCGCCTTCATCGCGTCCTTTGCCTGCGCGGCGTCGAGCTTCTTGCCGCGGAGCGCCTGCTGAATCGCGCGCAGCTCCTCGCGCGCGCGCCGCACGCCCGCCATCAGCTGCTCGGCCTCCTTCGACAGCGCGCGCCGCTCGCGATCGCGCGCCTGCAAGAGCTCGCCCTCGAGCCGCGCGCGCACCTCCTCGGCCTCGCGCTCGCGGAGCGCGGCGGCCTGGCGCGCGAGATCGAGCGCGGCGCGCTCGTCGTTCAGCTTGCGCACGACGTCCTCGAAGCTCTGCTCCTCGCGCGAGAGGAAGCGCGTCGCGCGCTCGAGCACGGTGGGCGGCAGCCCGAAGCGGCGCGCGACCGCGAGCGCGCTGGAGCTGCCGGGCACGCCCATCGCCAGGCGGAACGTCGGGGTCATCGTCGCGAGATCGAAGCCGACGCTCGCGTTGACGAAGCGCTCGTCGGCGAGCGCGAGCGCCTTGAGCCCCTCGTAGTGCGTCGTCGCCGCGACGGCGGCGCCGCGCGCGCAGAGCGAGTCGAGCACGCCGGCGGCGAGCGCCTCGCCTTCGCGCGGGTCGGTGCCGGTCGCGACCTCGTCGAGCAGGACGAGCGCGCCCGGCTGCGCGTCGTCCAAGATGACCGCGAGGTTTTTCACGTGCGCGCTGAACGTCGACAGGTTCTTGTGGAGGCTCTGGTCGTCCCCCACGTCGGTCAAGACGAGGTGGAAGATGCCGACCGTGCTCGACGGATCGGCCGGGATGGGCAGACCGGCGCGCACCATCAGCGCGCAGAGGCCCATCGTCTTCAGCGCGACGGTCTTGCCGCCCGCGTTCGGCCCGCTCACGACCACCGCTCGGCCGCCGCGGACGGCGAGATCGCTGGGCACGACGTCGGGCAGGTCGAGGGCGAGCAGCGGGTGGCGCGCGCTCTTCAGATCGAGGATGGGCTCGTCCGTCACCGTCGGGAAGGCCAGACCCAGCTCGGCCGCGAGCCGCGCGGTCGCCGCGAGCACGTCCGCGCGCGCGAGCGCGGCGGCGCACGCGTCGATGCTGGACAGATCGTCCGCGAGGACGCCGGAGAGGCGCGCATAGATCGCGAGCTCCTCGCGCTGCACGTCGGCCTCGAGCATCTTGAGGCGGTTGCCCATGGGGATGACCGCGCGCGGCTCGACGAACAGCGTCGACCCGCTGCTGCTCGCCGCGTGGACGATGCCGGGGAAGCGCTCGTGCGCGTCCGATCGCACCGGGACGACGTAGCGCCCTTCGCGCTCCGTCACGAAGCGATCCTGCAGAATGGCGCCGTAGCGCGTCATCAGGTCCTCGAGGCGCGACAGCATTCGCGCGCGCGACGCCTGGTATTCGCCGCGGAGCTCCTTCAAGCGCGGGCTCGCGTCGTCGCTCAGCGTGCCGTCCGCGTCGAACGCGGAGGAGACCTCATCGGCCGCGTCGTCGAGGGTCGGGTCCGTCGCGCACGCGGCGAGGAGGGCCGGGCAGCTCTCACGACGCGACGCGAGGAAGCGCCGGAGCGAGCGCGCCACGAGGAGCATCTTCGCGAGGCCGCGCAGCTCTAAGGGCCCGAGCACACCTTCGGCGCGAAGGCGCTCGAGCCCCTCGGCCACGTCGGGGACGTTCATCGCCGGCAGCGTCTCGCCGCGCTCCGCGAGGGTCGCCGCCTCCCGGCTCTCGGCGACGAGCGCGCGCACCGCCTCGTGCGTACCGCCGAACGGCAGCGCGCGCGCGAGGCGCTGACCGAGCGGGCTCGCGCACCGTTCGGCGAGCGCCCCGGTGACGCGCCCCCACTCGAGGTCGGCGTGCGTCTTCGCGGGGCAGGGGTGAAGGAGGGTCGGCATGCGAGCGCGGCGCGGCGCGGCGCCGGCCAGGGG
>JAYVXL010000319.1:0-6603 GCA_043785185.1 Myxococcales bacterium | reverse complement strand
CATCCAAAGCCTGGTCAATTCTCCGGATTCGTTGCACTTTCCCCGCCGCCACCCCGCTTTTCTCGCCGCGCCCATCGCGTGACGACGAGCGCGGAGCGGCTCCCAAGAGGGGTTTCCCATGTACGCGGTGATCAAAACGGGCGGCAAGCAATACCGAGTCGCCCAAGGTGACAAGCTCAGGATCGAGAAGCTGCCCGGCAACGTCGGCGACAGCGTGACCTTCGGCGAGGTCCTTCTCGTCGGAGAGGGCGAGAACCTCAAGATCGGCGCCCCGACGCTCGCGGGCGCGAAGGTCGAAGCGAAGATCACCGCGCAAGACCGGGACAAGAAGATCATCATCTTCAAGTTCCGTCGCCGCAAGAACTACCACCGCAAGAACGGGCACCGTCAGCCCTTCACCGCGGTCGAAATCACCGGCATCAACGGCTAAGGAGAGCGAGACCATGGCTCACAAAAAAGGCGCAGGCAGCACGCGCAACGGTCGTAGCTCCAACGCGCAGCGACGCGGCGTGAAGGTTTATGGCGGCGAAGAAGTCCGCGCGGGCAACATCATCGTTCGCCAGGTCGGCGGCACCATCGCGGCCGGCAAGAACGTCGGCCTCGGCAAGGACTTCACGCTGTTCTCGCTGATCGACGGCGTCGTGAAGTACGAGTGGCGCACGAAGGACCAGCGCAAGGTGTCGGTCTATCCCGCCGCCGCCGCCGCCGCGAACTGAAGCGCGCGCGGAGGCGGGGGGGTTGACCTTCAAACTCCTCGCCGTCGATCTGGACGGAACGCTCCTCGACGCGACCGGCAGGCCGCACGCCCGAGATCTGCGCGCGCTCAAGGCGGCACGGGAGGCGGGGATCACGGTCACGATCCTGACCGGCCGGCTCTACTCGGGCACGCGCGCGGCGGCTGCGGCGCTCGGGCTCGAAGGTCCGGTCGGGTGCGCGGACGGCAGCCACGTCGTGCGCGCAGGCGATCACGCGACGCTCGTGCACCAGGGCCTCCAGGGCGCGCCGGCCGAGGCGATTCGCGCGAGCCTCGCCGCGCACGGCGCCGCGGGGTTTCTGTTCGTGCGCGAGCAGATCGTGCACGATCCGTCGGGCGATCCGTTCGTCGACTACGTGCGCCTCTGGTCGACCGACATTCGGCGCACGGGCGATATCTCGTCGCACGAAGCGTGGCGCGACGAAGGGCACAGCGCCGGCGTCACCGCCGTCGTCGCGGTCGGCACGAACGATCAGATCGCGCGGACGTGCGAGGGAATGCGCCTCGGCGCCGGCGATCACGCGCAGGTCGTGACGTTCCCGATCCGGCGCGTCCGCGGCATGTGGGGCCTCGTCGCACGCGGCGCGGGCGCGACGAAGGGCTCGGCCCTCGACTGGATCGCCGCGCACCATGGGGTCGCGCGCGAAGACACGGCGTGCATAGGCGACTGGATCAACGACATCCCGATGATGCGCGCCGCCGGTCGCTCGTTTGCGATGGGTCAAGCCCCGGACGAGGTGAAGCGACACGCATCGACCGTGCTCGAGGAGACGTGCGACACCGGCGGCGGCATCGCGCGAATCGTCGAAGAGCGCCTGGAAATCCGCCTTCCCTGACAATGGGCTTCGCGCGGCGAGACCCGCGGAGGCAGCGAAGGCAGCGAAGGCAGCGGACACCGAAGGTCGTCGCAGGAGGGCGGGCTTGCGCAGCGTCACCGGCGGCGCTACGCTGTCTATTGAAAGTGACTTTCACTAACGATGTCGACGAGCGCCTCGATCCCCACGGCTGCCCTCCCTGACGAGACCGACGGCGTGCGCGCGCGGACCCTCGGGGGTGTGCGCGGTCCGGAGGCGTCACTCGATGCGCTCGCGCTCGGCGAGAGGGCGCGCGTCGCCGCGGTCGTCCTCGACGCCGACCAGGCGGCGTGGCTCGCGGCCGTGGGGATTCGCGAAGGCGAGCAGCTCACGGTGCTTCGGCGCGCAGCGTTCGGCGGCCCGGTGCACGTGCGGACACGCGCGGGCGGCGAGTTCGCGCTCGCCCGCTCGCTCGCGCGCGCGATCCTCGTTCGTCGCGTCGACGTGCCGTGAGCGACCTGGCCGCGCGCGCTCCGGCCGCCGCGGAGGACCGGCCGGAGGCGGGGCAAGCCGACCTTCGGGCGCAGCTCGCGCTCGTGGGCCGGCCCAACTCCGGCAAGTCGTCGCTCTACAACGCGCTCACCGGCGGCGACGCGCACGTCGGCAACTTCCCCGGGATCACCGTCGACATCCTCGAGAGCGAGCTCGCGCTGCCGAGCGGCCAGGTGGCGACGATCTGCGACTTGCCCGGCCTCTACTCGGTCCACGCCGTCGTCGACAAAGGGACCGACGAAGGCGTGGCGCGCGAGTTCCTCGACCGGGCCAAGACGTCAGGGCGCCCGCTCGTGATCGTGCAGGTCATCGACGCTGCGCAGCTGGCGCTCGGCCTCGGGCTCACGCGCGAGCTCCTCGGCGCCGGGCACAGGGCCGTCGTCGTCGTCAGCCAGCGTGACGTCCTCGAGGCCCAGGGGCGCGTCCTCGACGACGACGCGCTCGCGGCGGCCATCGGCGCGCCCGTCGTGCACGTGAGCGCGAGGGCCAAGGACGCGCGCGCCAAGGTGCTCGCGGCCGTGGACGCGCTTCTCAAGGCCGGCCCGGCCGAGCCCGCGAAGGCGTTCGACCCCGAAGCGGTCGCCGAGCGCGTCGTCCGCGAGGCCGCGCACGTGACGGAGGCCGCGCACCGACGGCGCACGTTCACCGCGCGCGCCGACGATCTGCTGCTGCACCCCGTCCTCGGCCCCGTCCTCTTTTTGACGCTGATGGCGACGGTGTTCGCGGCCGTTTTTCTCGTCGCCGATCCGGCGACGGCGCTCCTCGACGGGGTGAACGCCTCGCTCCGCGCGCACCTCGAGCGCGCGCTCGGCGGCGGCCTCCTCGCGTCGTTCCTCGGCGACGGCGTCCTCGGCGGCGCGGGCACGGTGCTGGCGTTCATGCCGCAAATCGTGATCCTCACCGTCGCGATGGACGTGCTCGAGGCGACGGGCTACCTCGCGCGCGGCGCGTTCCTCGTCGACCGCCTGCTGCGCGCGCTCGGCATGAGCGGCCGCTCGTTCTTACCGCTGCTCATGGGGCACGCGTGCGCGGTGCCGGCGATCGCCGCGACGCGCACGATCCGCGACCCGCGCGAGCGGCTCACGACGATCCTCGTCCTGCCGCTCATGACGTGCTCGGCGCGCATCCCCACGTACGCGCTCGTGCTCGGCACGTTCTTCGCGACGCGCGGCGCGCTCTTCAAGGCGGCGCTCTTCGTGCTCTTGTATTTCGCGGGGCTCCTCAGCGGCCTCGTCGCGTCGCTCGTCCTCCGAAAGAGCGCCACCAAGGGGCGAGGCCTTCCGCTTGTCCTCGAGATGCCGCAGTACCGGCTGCCGCAGGGCAGCCTCGTCGCGCGCAAGGCGGCGCGCGCGGCGTGGCGCTTCCTCCGCGACGTCGGGACGACGATCCTCGCGGTCGCCATCGTGCTCTGGGCGCTCCTCACGGTGCCGCTCCCCGAGGGCCTACGCCCCGCGCACGACGGCTCGGCCGCGACCGAGGCGCCGATCCAACGCAGCATCGCCGCCGGCATCGGCCGCGCGCTCGAGCCGATCACGCGCCCCGTCGGCTTCGACTGGCGCATCAACGTCGGCCTCATCGGCTCGTTCGGCGCGCGCGAGGTCATGGTCGGCACGATGGGCGTCATCTTCGGCATCGAGAACGCCGGCGACGATCCCGCGCCCCTCTCGGCGCGCCTGCGCGAAGCCAAGAAGCCCGACGGCTCGCCCGCCTACTCGACGGCGACGGCCCTCTCCCTGCTCGCCTTCTTCGTGCTCGCCTGCCAGTGCATGAGCACCCTCGCGGCCATCCGGCGCGAGACGAAGACATGGCGTTGGCCGGCGCTCGTCCTCGGCTACACGTACGCCGTCGCGTACGCCGCTGCGTTCATCGTCTACCAGGTCGCGCGGCTTTTTTAGGCCGCTGCGCGCGGGCGCGGCGCGATCGACCGCGCCCGCTCCGAGATGCTTGCGCGCCGCAAAAAGATCTGGCAGATATTGATTGTGACTTTCAATATCAACACCACCGTGCGCCGCCCCTGCCCGCGCCTCACCGCCGCCGCCGTCGCGACCGCGCTCGTCGCGTTCGTCGCGCCGCGCGCCGCGCTCGCCAATCCGCGCCCGCTCCCGTTCACGTACCCGACGGAGACGCTCCCCGAAGGGGCGCTCGAGGTCGAGCTCTACACGGACACGACTCCGCTGCGCGTCGTGGCCGATCCCGAGGACGCGTCGAAGGGCCGGCTCTGGGAGCCGTTCTACAAAGTGCAGACGGAGATCGAGTACGGCATCACCGACCGCTGGGAGGTGGGTCTCTATCAGGTCTTCGAGGCGCAGCCGCAGGCCGGCGGGAGCAACGCGATGACGTTCGACGGCCTGAAGGCGCGCATCCGCACGCGCCTCGCCGACCCCGGCGAGTGGCCGGTCGACGTCGGGCTCTACCTCGAGCTCGCGGACCTGCACGACGAGCTCGAGCTCGAGGAGAAGATCCTCCTCTCGCGCCGCTTCGGGCGCGCCCGGGTGATGGCGAACCTCTGGGTCGAGCAGGAGCTGCGGCGGCCGTTCGACGGCGACGCGAACCGCGAGCTCGCCTTCGTCATCAACCCGACGCTCGGCGCGACCTACCAGCTCGGCACGCGCGTGCAGCTCGGCGGGGAGTATTGGGCGCGCGGCAAGATCGCGGGGCGCTCGGACCCGAGCACCGACGGCCTCGAGCCGGCGGCCGCCGAAGCCGTGCGGGTGGCCAAGCGCAATGACCAAGTCCACCACTTCCTCGGCCCGACGATGCACCTGAACCTGGGCCGCGCGTGGTTCACGCTGGGGGTCTATGCGAACTTGAACGACGCGAACAAGCCGCAGCCCGGCGAGGCCTACGGCCCGATGTGGACGCGCATCGTGCTCGGCGTCGACCTGTAACTTCCGATGGTAGAGAGGGCGTGCGATGATGCGGCGATGCTTCGGTGGCTCGCGTGCCTCGTGCGCTCCTCTCTCGCCCTCGTGCCCTTCTTCGCGAGCGTGGGCTGCGGCGGCGCCAGCGAGGCCGCTCTAACGACGCCGACCGCGGCGAGCTTCGACCCGGGCGCGACCAACGCGTCCAAGTGCGGCGGGTGCCACGCGCCGCACGACCCGGGGGACTTCGAACGCGCGCACATCGAGAAGATGTTCAAGGTCCACAAAGCGGAGCGGCGCGCGGCGCTGACCGAGGACCAGTGGGCGAAGATGGTCGACTACCTCGCCAAGAAATAGGCGGGGCGCGTGACCCCGAGCCCCTTCCAGTTCGGTCGCTCGGAAGGGTTGAAGCCCGGCCTGCGCGTCCAGATCGTCCTTGCGCTCGCGGGGCTCATGCTGCTCGCGAACGTGCCGCTCTTCTTCGCGCTCGCGAGCGTCACGCGCGCGACGCTGCTCGGCGCGCGCACCGACGCAGCGCGCGCGCTCGGACGCGCGGTCGCTGCGCACGTGGGCGACGCGGTGAGCACGCGCGACCGCGCCGCGCTCGCGCGTACGCTGGAGAGCCACGTCGGCGAGAGCGGCGCGCTCGCGCTCGCCGTCTATGACAAGGACGGCGCGCTCGCGGCCTCGGCGGGCGACGCGCGCGAGCTCGCGCGCATGCACGCGCCGCCGCACCCGTACGGCGAGTCGACGACGACGCTCCACGGCGCGAACGGGCGCGAGCTGGAGGTCGCCGTGCCGCACGACGACGCGGTGGTCGTCGCGCGGCTGCGCACCGACGAGGACGCCGACCGCGCCGCGCCGCTCGTGCGGCTCGTCGCCCTCTACATGACGACGTTCGCGCTCGCGCTGCTGGTCTTCGCGTACTTCTCGCTCACGCGCCTGATCGTGCGGCCGATCGAGGCGCTCGTGCGCGCGGCGGACAAGGTCGCCTCCGGCGCGCGCGTGCTCGAGGTGCCGCGCGCGGGCGCGCGGGAGCTGACCGATCTCGGCTCGAGCGTCGGCAAGATGACCGCGCGCCTCATGGCCGATGAGGCCTCGCTGCGCGCAAAGGTGGAGGAGCTGACGCAGACGACGCAGCGGCTCACCGAGGCGCGCGCGCACCTCGCGCGGAGCGAGCGGCTCGCGAGCGTCGGGCGACTCGCCGCGGGGATCGGACACGAGATCGGTAACCCGATCGCCGCGATCATGGGCATGCAGGAGCTCCTGCTCGAGGGGGATTTGCCCGAGGAGACGCAGAAGGACTTCCTCGTCCGGATGAAGAAGGAGACGGAGCGCATCCACTCGATCCTGCGTGATCTGCTGGATTTCGCGCGGCCGGAGCAGGCGCCCTCGTCGGGCGCGCAGCCCGAGCCGTCGAGCGTGGCCGAGGTGCTCAGCGACGTCGTCGCGCTCCTGCAGCCGCAGAAGTCGTTCCGTGAGGTGACCGTCACCGTCGAGGCCGCGGCGACGCTCCCGCGCGTCGTCCTGCCCGCGTCGCGCCTCACGCAAGTGCTCCTCAACCTCGCGCTCAACGCCGCCGACGCGCTCGTGACGGCGCGCGGCGGGCGCGGCCACCTGCGGCTTCGCGCGCGCAGAGAGG
>JAYVXL010000318.1:0-6610 GCA_043785185.1 Myxococcales bacterium | reverse complement strand
CGAGCTTCGCAGCGGCAACGCCGGCAAGCCGGTGTTCGACACGCTCCTCTGGGACTGGGTCCAGGACGCGTGGCTCTACACGTCGACCGAGCTCGGCGAGGACAAGGTCCGCTCGGGCTCGCTCCTCGTGCGCCTCCTGATGGCGCAGACGCGCTACCTGCCGACGGAGATGGCGCTGCTCGAGCGCCTCCCGCGCGACGAGGTGCGCCGCAACCTGGCGACGATCGCCGGCGCGAGCGGCGAGGCGAAGGACGACATCAAGAACGCCGGCAGCGGCGCGAGCGGCGACGCGGGCGGCGAGCCCGGCGCCGATGGGAAGAAGGGCACCGGCCTCGGCAAGCCCGACGGCCCGCTCGCCAAGTTCACGACCGATTTGACCGAGCGCGCGCGCGCCGGCGAGATCGACCCGGTCTTCGGCCGCGAAGCCGAGATTCGCCAGATCGTCGACATCCTCGGCCGCCGCCGCAAAAATAATCCGATCATCGTCGGCGAGGCCGGCGTCGGAAAGACCGCGCTCGTCGAGGGCTTGGCCGTCCGCATCGCCGAGGGCACCGTCCCCGACCAGCTGAAGAACGTCCACCTGTGCGTCCTCGATTTGGGCGCGCTCCAGGCCGGCGCCGGCGTGAAGGGCGAGTTCGAGAACCGCCTGAAGGGCGTCATCAGCGAGGTGAAGGCCTCGCCGAAGCCCATCGTCCTCTTCATCGACGAGGCGCACACGATCATCGGCGCCGGCGGCCAGCAAGGCGGCGGCGACGCGGCGAACCTCCTCAAGCCTGCGCTCGCGCGCGGCGAGCTCCGCACGATCGCGGCCACGACGTGGGCCGAGTTCAAGCGCTACTTCGAGAAAGACGCCGCGCTCGAGCGCAGGTTCCAGCCCGTCAAGGTCGACGAGCCCTCCGTCGAGAACGCCATCGTCATGATGCGCGGCCTCGCGGCTCGCTTCGAAGAGGCGCACGGCATCGTCATCCAGGACGAAGCGGTCCGCGCGGCGGTCACGCTGTCGAGCCGCTACATCAGCGGCCGACTCCTGCCGGACAAGGCGGTCGACCTCCTCGACACCAGCGCTGCGCGCGTAAAGGTCGTCCGCGGCGCGCCGCCGGCGGTCCTCGAGGACACGCGCGCCGCGCTCGCCGCCGTGCAGCGCGAGCTCGAGGCCTACGCGCGCGACTACAAGGCCGGCCTGTCGATCGACGAAGAGGCGAAGACGATCGCCGAGACCAAGCAAGGCGAGCTCAAGGCGCGCGCCGAAGGGCTCGAGGTCAAGGCCGCCTCGCAGCGGGAGATCATCACCAAGATCGACGCGCTCCGCAAAGAGCTGGCGGGCGGCGCCGAAGGCAAGCGCCCCGAGCTGCGCGCCGAAATCGACAAGCTCAAGGCCATCAAACACGAGGACCTGCTCGTCCACGCGGACGTCGACGAAGGCCTCGTCGCCAGCATCGTCGCCGACTGGACGGGCATCCCCGTCGGCAAGATGGTCAAGGACGACATCCAAGGCATCCTCAACACCGAAGAGCGCCTCCGCCAGCGCGTGCGCGGTCAGGACCCGGCGCTCGGCGTCATCGCGCGCGAGCTCCGCGCGGCGCGCGCCGGCCTGAAGCCCACCGCGCAGCCGATGGGCGTGTTCCTCCTCGTCGGCCCGTCCGGCGTCGGCAAGACGGAGACGGCGCTCGGCCTCGCCGATCTCTTGTTCGGCGGCGAGCGCTTCGTCGTCACGATCAACATGAGCGAGTTCCAGGAGCGCCACACGGTGTCGCGCCTGATCGGCTCGCCGCCCGGCTACGTGGGCTTCGGCGAGGGCGGCGTCCTCACCGAGGCGGTCCGTCAACGGCCCTACTCCGTCGTCCTCCTCGACGAGTGCGAGAAGGCCGACAAGGAAGTCCTGAACATCTTCTACCAGGTGTTCGACAAGGGCATGCTCGCCGACGGCGAAGGTCGCGTCATCGACTTCAAGAACACCGTCATCATCCTCACGAGCAACCTCGGGACCGATCTGCTCACGAGCGCGGCGCCGCCGGGCGGGGAGATCCCGTCGCTCGAGGACCTGACGTCGCTCATCAAGCCCACGCTCACGGCGCACTTCAAGCCCGCGCTCCTCGCCCGCATGACGGTCGTGCCGTACATCCCGATCGGCCCGGAGGCGCTCGCCGGCATCGCGCGCATGAAGCTGAACGGCGTCGCGCGCCGCGCGATGGAGTCGCACGGCATCAAGCTCGCCATCGACGATTCGGTGGTCGATGCCGTCGCGGCGCGCTGCCGTGAGGTCGAGAGCGGCGCCCGCAACGTCGATCACATCTTGCGCGGCACCGTTCTCCCCCTCGTCTCGAGCGAGATCCTGCAGCGCATGGCCGCCGAGAAATCGCTCGAGGGGATGCGCCTCACCATCGACGGCAAAGGCGACATCGTCATCGCGGAGGGTACGGGCTGATGCCGACGAGCAGCGTCACGAGAGGCCACGTGGGATCCTGGCTCGCGGCGGCCGCCCTTGCGGTGGGCGTTCTTGGCACGTTCGGCGCGTTCATCGCGTGCGGGCCGACGATCAACCTCCCGCAGCCGCCTCAGAAGTGCACGCTGCAGATCATCGATCTGACGATCATTGCCTCGAACCGCATCAACCCGTCGGACTTCGGCGAGACGCGGCCCGTGCAGCTCAAGATTTACCAGCTCGCGAGCGACGTGCGCCTCAACAACGCGAAATTCTACGACGTGTGGAAGGACGAGAAGGGCACGCTCAAGGAAGACATCATCAAGACGACGGAGCTCACCGTCTATCCGGACTCGCGGACGGACATCAAGTTCGAGCGCGACGCGAACGCGAGCTACGTCGGCGCCGTCGCGCTCTTCCGCACGCCGAAGGGCCGCAGCTGGTACACGATCTTCGAGCTGCCGCCGCCGCCCGGCAAAGGCGAGTGCTTCGCCGGCTGCCCGAGCGGCGACTGCGGCGACGGAGGCGCCGAGGCCGGCACGCCTCTGAACCCGCATTTCATCCTGTGGCTCGACGGCTCCAAGATCGACGAGGGCGCCGATCACATCGACGAGTACCCGGAGCAGGGGCGACACAAGGGGGTCAAGACGCCGTTCTCCTCGCCGGAAGACACGCCGGGAAAGAGCGAGAAATGAGGGCGAAGAAGCTCCTATGGACGGAGGGGCTGTTCATCACGCAGCACCACCTGCAGCAGCTCGATCGCTACCATGAGCAGCTGCTGCACGACCGCCTCACGGCGGCGATCCCGTACGGGTGGGGCGTCACCGACATCGAGATCGACGAGCGCGCGCTGGCGACGGGGCAGTTTCGCCTCCAGCGCCTCTCCGGCATCCTGCCGGACGGCACGCCGATTTTCATCGGCGAGAACCAGGACGACACGCTCCCGGCGCGCCCGATCGAGAACGCGCTCACCGCGCAGACCCGCACGCTCGACATCTTCATCGGCCTCGCGTCGGAGGTCGACACCGGCGCCAACTGCGACCTCGACGCGCGCCCCGGCGCGCTGACGCGCTACGTGCGCGAGCACGGAACGCAGCTCGACTACAACCTCGGGCAGGGCGAGCAGCCCATGCAGTTCGCCCGCCGCAACTACCGCATCGTCGTCGGCGAGGAGCGCAAAGACGCGCTCGACCTCCTCCGCGTCGCCCAGCTCACGCGCTCGGCGACCGGCACGATCATCGTGCGCGAGGGCTTCGTCCCGCCGGTCCTTCGCATCGCGGCGTCGACGTTCCTGATGACCGGCTTCACGCGCCTGCTCGAGGCGATGACCGCCAAGCAGCGCAGCCTCGCCGACACCCGGCGCCAACGCACCGCGGCGGCGGTCGAGTTCCAGGCGAGCGACGCGGCGAAGTTCTGGCTCCTGAACGCGCTCAACCTGATGATCCCGCCGTTCGCCCACTTGGTCGATCAGGGCTTGAGCCACCCGGAAACCGCGTACTTGTCGCTCGCCCAGCTCATCGGTCTCCTCTGTACGTTCGCGGTGGAGGGAGATCCGACCACGATTCCGCGTTTTAACTATCAGGACCTCGGTGAGACGTTCGCTCCCATGTTTCAGCGCGCGTACACGCTCCTCGACGCCGTCGTCGCGGAGAAATACGTCGAGGTCCCGCTGACCAAGCGCGAAGACGGCATGTACCTCGGCCAGATCGAGGACCGCGCCCTCCTCAAGTGCGAGTTCTTCGTCGCCGCCCGCGCGACGAACGCCGTCCCCGAGGGGCAGGTCCGCGAGCGGCTGCCGAAGCTGACGAAGATCGCGTCCTGGAACCACATCAACTCGATCCTCAACAGCGCCGTCAACGGGGCCAAGCTCGAGCTCGAGTACCGACCGCCGGGCGCGCTGCCCGTGCGCAGCGGCACCATCTACTTCAAGCTGACGAAGACGCCCGATTTCTGGAACGACATCGCCGGCACCGGGACGGTCGCCATCTACCAGCCGATCGAGCCCGACGCGATTACCCTCCAGCTTTTTGCGGTGGACCCCGCGAACCTGCGATGATCACCCTGTTGCTCGCCATGAACGTCATTGACCGAGTCGCGACGATGAAAGGAAGGAGGCCCGCATGATCGACAAGATGTACTGGGCCTGCGCTGGCGCCCTCTCGCTCGCGACGCAAATCGGCCTCTCGCACGCGCTGCCGCCGGCGGACGAGCTGCAGCGCCGCATCTCCTCGATGTTCGATCAGATGGCGCGGCGCTGCCGCGACGTCGGCATCCCCGAGGAGGACTTCAACGAGGCGCGCTACGCCATCGCGGCGTTCATGGACGAGCAGGTCCTGCGCAACGACTGGCCGGGCCGAAACCAGTGGCTCTCGCGGCCGCTGCAGTTTCTCTACTTCAACGAGAACACCGCCGGCGAGGGCTTCTTCACGCGCATGCAGGCGCTGCAGGGGCAGACGCACAAGGCGCACGTCCTCGAGATCTTCTACTGGTGCCTCGAGCTTGGATTCCTCGGAAAGTACGCCGTCCGCCAGGGTGAGGGCATGGGCCCGCTCATGGACCAGGTCGGCGCCGAGGTCTCCCGCGCGCTGCCGCCGAGCGAGGTCATCAGCCCGCACGGCGACCCGCGCGATCCCGTCCGCTCTCTCGTCCAGCAGGAGCGCCCGATCGTCCTACTGTCCCTCGTCTTCTTCGGGCTCGCCCTCGCCTTGTTCGTCGCCCTCAAGGCGATTCTGCTCATCGGCACCTCGGCCACATCGAGCAGAATGACCAAGTCGTCCACGATCAGCGGCGTGCAAGCGCCCGCGAAACTCTGAGAGCGTCATGGTCCTCTGGTCCATCATCCTCGCCGCCTTCCTGCTCATCGGGACTTGGGTGGGAGGCTATTTCCTGGCCTGGCCTCTCTGGCTGAAGATCCTCATCACCGTCCTCGTCGTCCTGATGGTCGTCGCGGCGATCCTCTTCCGGCGCATCCGGATGGTGATGCAGGCGCGCAAGCTCGAGCGCGACATGCTCAAGCAGGCCGAGGAGCAGGCTGCAAACGCCCGCCCCGACCGCCGCGCCGAGATCATGGAGCTGCAGGTCCAGCTCCAGCGCGGCATCGCGTCGCTCAAGGCGAGCAAGCTCGGTCAGACCGGCGCGACGGCGCTGTACTCGCTGCCCTGGTACCTGCTGATCGGCCCGCCGGGCGCCGGCAAGACGACGGCGCTCAAGCACTCGGGCCTCGCGTTCCCGTTCTTGGATCCCAAAGGGGGCGGCGTCCGCGGTATCGGCGGCACGCGCAACTGCGACTGGTGGTTCACCAACGAGGGCATCCTCCTCGACACCGCCGGCCGCTACACGACCGAAGCCGACGACCACGAGGAGTGGCTCGCCTTCCTCGGAATGCTGCTGAAATATCGCTCGCGCAAGCCCGTCAACGGCATCCTCGTGGCCATCAGCGTCACCGACCTGATGCAGGCCACCGAGGAGGAGATCGACGCGCAGGCCAAGCGCATCCGCTCGCGCATCGACGAGGTGATGACCCGCCTGCGCATGGTCGTCCCCATCTACGTCGTCTTCACGAAGATGGATCTCGTGGCCGGCTTCGTGGAGTTCTGGAACGATCTGCGCAAGAGCGAGCGCTCACAGACCTGGGGCGTCACGTTCCCGCTCGCCGGCCCCGGCCAGCAGACGGCCGCCGCGCAGTTCGAGGAGGAGTTCGACGAGCTCGCCCTCACGCTCCACGCGCGCGCCGTCCGCCGCATCGGCACCGAGCGCTCGCCCGACGCGCGCCGCGCGGTCTTCCACTTCCCGCTCGAGTTCCAGTCCCTCCGCGAGAACCTCTCGGACTTCGTGACGTCGCTCTTCGCGCCGAACGCGTTCCAGGAGACCCCGATCCTCCGCGGCGTGTACTTCACGAGCGGCACCCAGGAGGGCAGCCCGATCGACCGCGTCATCGGCGGCATGCTCCGCGTCTTCAACATCGGCAGCGCGCAGCCGATCCAGCCGCCGCAGCAGTCGACCGAGTCGAAGAGCTACTTCGTCACCGACCTCTTCCGCCGCATCGTCTTCCCCGACCAGAACTACGCCGGCCGCACCAAGGGCGAGCTGCGCCGTCAGCTCGCCAACCGCATCGCGTTCGCCGTCTGCGCGCTCCTCCTCGCGAGCATCCTCGTCCTGCCGTCGTCCTGCACGTTCCTCAAGAACCGC
>JAYVXL010000317.1:0-6612 GCA_043785185.1 Myxococcales bacterium | reverse complement strand
GCACGTCGAAGCGCGACTCGAAGCCGCGCGCGTCGAGCGGCGCGGCCCCGTCGCCTGGCTCGAACGCGAAGACCGCGCGCTCGGCCAGCGGCGGCCTCGCCTTGAGATCGTGCTCGACGGCGCGATCGCACAGCGCGACGCCGAGGCGCTCGAACGTCGCCACCATCAGCGCGTTGGTCTGCTGGCTGCGCGGCATGTCGATGCGGTAGTCGGGGAAGCCGAGCGACGCGAAGTAGTCGTCCCACGTGTCGAAGAGCTGGTTGCCCTCGGCGCCGCGCGCGCGCTTCTGAACGTCGAGCGGCGCAGCCACACCCGCGCGCGCGCCTCGCTCGGGTGGCGCGAGGCCGCCGAACAGCGTCAGGTACGTCCGCATGTACGCCTCGGCCGGCACCATGCGCAGCTCCTCCTTCGGCGCGACGTCCTGCGTCGTCGTCGCGGTGACGGTGAGCTTCGGGCCGAGCTCCGGCGGCACCGTCTCCTTCGGGCCGCACGCGCATAGCCCCAGGACGGCGGCCACCACCGCAGCGAGACCGGCGAGCGACGGACGGCCGCGCGTCACTTCGCGCCCCCGCGCCACACGGACGAGTCCAGGTTGTTCGCGCGCCGGTACGTGTCGCTCTTCAAGATGGCGCGCACGAGCGGGCGCATGCGGTAGCCGTTTTTCGTGAATGCCGCCGTCAGCTCCGTCACGAGCGCCGCGTCGTCGACCGTGAGCGTGCGCCCGAGGAACGAGCCGGCGACGCGCTGGACCGCGCACTCGGCGAACTCGGGCATCTTCACGACGTCCTCCCCCGCGCCGCCAGGCGCGCGATCGGCGTGCGCGACCGAGCCGTACGCGCTCCGCAGCGTCGCCCCCTTCGCGTCGGCGAACGACACGTCGTAGAACGCATCGCAGAACCCGGGCAGCTTCCCGTTCGGCCCCGGTTTGCACCGCTCGCTCTTCACGGGGAAAAGCTGCTGCGGCAGGTACACGAGGTTGCCCGGCTCGATGCGCGAGAAGTACGCCGCGAGCGGCTCGAGCGTCGCGTGGCAGCTCTTGCAACCGGGGCGAACCATCAAGTTCGGCTCCGTGGACGGCGTGAGCTCGGCGTTCTCGCTCGAGAACGACTTGCAGAGGAACGCGGTGTAAATCGTCGCGCCACGCGCCCGCGCCGACGCGTACTTCTCGAGGAACATGGGCGTCGTGAGCAGCCCCGCCGCGTGCGGTCCGCGATCTTGCACGACCTTCCACGCGCCCACGTCGTGCGGGAAGAGCTCCGTCGGCACGTTCTCTGGCAAAAAGAGCGGCTCGCTCTCCTGCACCATGCCGAAATTGGCCTCGCCGCCGCAGCAGTTCGCCGGCTGAATCGCCCGGTAAAACTGCGCGAGCGGCCCGTTCACGACGCTCCACTTGCCCGTCAGGATCTCGCGGAAATCGCGGTCGGCGTCGAACAGGTGCGCGAGGAAGTGCTCGACCTCTTGCGACCACCAGAACGGGTACCACCGCTGCGCTTGTTGGCGCGCGCTGTCGAGCGGCTGGTCGATGCCGAGCGGCGTGTGGTTCGGGAAGTAGAACGCCGCGCCGCCCTGTTGGTCGCTGTCGTTCGGGAGGCAGTGCTCGAGCGCCACGCCGCAGCCGCACTCGGTCGTCGCGTCGACGGCGAGCTTGCTCTGGCACGACACCACCTCGCCGGCGTGCTGCTTGGCGTACGCGCTGTCGAGGGGCGCCTGGCGCGTGCGGCCGTTCGGGAACGGCGCGCCCTTCGGCGTCGGCGCGCGACCGGTGACGTAGATGTGCCCCGTCGGGATCGCCTGCGCTTCTTCGCGGCAGACGCGGATCTCGATCGTCGGGGATGGCTTGCCGTCGGCGCCGACCGCGGCCTCGCTGAGGAGGCTCTCGACGGGCTGGTACGCCGGATCCGGATCGTCCCATCCGGCCTTGTAGCGGCGCGTCGGCGCCACGCTCAGGTAGTCGCGGTACAGCCACCACGGCTTGACGAGCACCGTGTGCTGATCGAGCAGCGCCTGCGAGACGGGCTTGGCCGTTCCCGGCTCCTTCCGCTGCATGCGCGCGACGACCTCGAGGCCCGTCTCCTCCTTCGTGAGGCAGAACTCGCCGTCGGTCTCTTCGCGCGCGCGGCGCTGGCGCGCGCGGAAGTAGACCCAGACCATCTTTTTGTCCGGCCCCATGATTTGATGGCGGTAGAGCGTCGTCGCGTCGGGCGCGAACTGCGTCGACGGCGCGGGCTCGAGGCGGAGCACGTCCATGTACACGCGCGAGAGGCGCTCCGTGTACGTGCCGCCCGCGAGGTGCTGGTCGATCCATCCGTCGAGCGAGAAGCCGCCCGCGGCGCCGCGCTCGAACGCCCCGACCTCGTCGCGCGTCGGCATGCGGCCGAGGAGATCGATCGCGACGGCGCGGAAGTGGCGATAGTCGTCCTTCGTCGGCGGCGCGTCGCCGCGGGCGGGAGGCGCGGCGTCGGCGGGCGCGGCGAAGCCCGCGGCGACGGCGACGGCGAGGACCGGGGCGGCGAGCAGGGAGGCGCGAAGGGTTGGCATCGGCAGCATCGATTCTCGCGGATGGACGAGGGCGACCTCAAACTGATTCGCGCGGATGAGTTGGAAATCGTGCGGCTTTTG
Source organism: Myxococcales bacterium (assembly GCA_043785185.1). Lineage (GTDB taxonomy): Bacteria > Myxococcota_A > Polyangia > Polyangiales > Polyangiaceae > JANYHK01. The sequence goes on along the minus strand of JAYVXL010000317.1, from coordinate 3,993 downwards.
TGATCGAAACGATCACGCGGGTGTGATCGTCTCGATCCCTCACGTGCCGTTCGAAGGGTCGGTTTTTCCATTGCCCCGCCGCAGCGCCGTGCTACCGACAGTCACTCATTCCTGAGTGACGCCACAGCGCGAGGCCCCCGATGCTCTACCGCCGCTTCCGGAACCCCCTCGCCTGCGCCGCTCTCGCGTGCGCGTTCGCCGCCACCGTGGCGCCCCGCGCGGACGCGGCGGTGCCGCGCACGTGGAGCTACCTCACGACCGGCAACGGCCACGGCTTCCAGGTCTTCGACGCGCAGCAGAACAAGATCGTCACGTTCCTCGATCACCCGTACCGCTACCTCGGGCCGCGCAGCGACCCGCGCTCGGACGGCATCGGCCGCCGCAACCTCGCGTTCGACGTCTTCCTCGGCGTGCGCGGACCGGGCGGCAGCGGCTGGATGACGAGCGCGCCTTCCGGCGGCGCCGAGTACACCGATCAGTCGAACATCCTCCACGCGCCCACGCGCCTCGCGGGCGTTTTGGCGGACGCGTACTTCTTCGCGCCGTTCGGCTACGAGGGCAACGCGATGGTCGCCGTGCTGCACGCGCCCGGCGCGACGGACGGCTACGCGCTCTTCAACTTCCACATGGGCGGCTCGCCCGGCGACACGCAGCCCGCGGCGAACGGCGAGGCGATGCGCGCGTCGACGACGCCGAACGGCGCGATCGAGACGGGCCCCGGCGGCGGGGCGATGGTGTACGTCGCGCTTACGGGCGCCGGCACCGGCAACTTCGACTGCGGTGGGGCCTTCGGAAAGATCGGCGGCGACTTCGCGAACAACACGTCGTGCTCCGGCAACGACGTCGTGATGGGCGTCCAGCGCAAGCTCGACGCGAACGGGTGGATGGCGGTCGCGATGCAGTTCGTCGAGGACCCGGCGCAGGCCGACGCCGCCGCGGCCTCGCTCGCGGCGTGGGGCAAGGGCCGCGCGGGCGACGCGATCCTGAACGACGCGAAGGCCGAGTTCGAAGGCTGGCGCAAACCGCCGCCGCCCGAGGTCGTCCTCTCCGACGACGAGCGCAAGGTGTGGCGCCAGAGCGAATCGACGCTGCGGATGGGTCAGGTGCGCGAGGCGTACGGCGCCGGCGGCCGGAAGAACAACGGGATGATCCTCGCCGCGCTCCCGCCCGGCGAGTGGCACACCGGCTGGGTGCGCGACGCGCAGTACGCGATCGTCGCGCTCGCGCGCATGGGCCACTTCGCCGAGGCGAAGGCGGCGCTCGATTTTTTCCTCGGCGCCGATCCGGTTGGCAAGTACAAGCAGTTCGTCTCGAACGTCAATTACCGCATCTCCGTCGTGCGCTACTACGGCACCGGCGAAGAAGAGGCGGACTACTCGGGCCAGCAGTCGCCGAACGTCGAGACCGACGGCTGGGGCATGTTCATGTGGTCGGCGCGCCAGTACGTGCAGGCGAGCGGCGACACGGCGTGGCTCACCGCGCCGACGCGCAAGGGCGACAAGGCCTACGACGCGATCAAGACCGGCGTGGCCGACGCGCTCGAGGCCAACCTCGAGCCGAGCGGCATCGCGAAGGCCGACAGCGGCATCTGGGAGGTGCACGACCAGAACAAGCGCCACTTCGCGTACACGACGCTCGCGGCGGCGCGCGGCTTCTGCGACATGGCCGTGCTCGCGAAGAAGAGCGGCGACGTCGCGAGCGTGCAGAAATACCAGGACCTCGCGCGCAAGGTGACGGCCGGCTTCTTCGCGGCGTTCGCCGACCCGCAGGGCGCCATCGGCGGCTCGATCGAGGGCCTGCAGAACAGCAAGTACTACGACGGCGCCGCCGCCGAGATGTTCAACTGGAGCGTCCTCACCGACACGGCGTCGCACACCGCGAAGGCGACGCTCGATCTGTTCAATAACCTCAAGGTCGACTCCGGCGGCTTCAAGCGCAACAACGACGCGCTCTCGTCGTACGACCAGAACGAGTGGATCCTCGTCGACCTGCGCATCTCCGGTGCGCTGCGTCGCTCGGGCCGCACGAAGGAGGCTGACGGCTACGTCGCGCAGGTCGTCACGAACGCCGCGGCGAACTTTTACCTGCTCCCCGAGCTCTACAACGACGTGCAGGCCGACGGGCAGATCGGCAAGTACACCGGCTCGATCCCGATGGTCGGGTACGGCGGCGGCGCGTTCATCATGACGATGCTCGATCGCGCGGGGAAGCTCGAGCCGGGCGATTGCTCCGGCGACGCGGCGTCCGCCGACGGCGGCGCGGGCGGCGGCGGCGGCGGCACGGGCGGCACCGGCGGCCCCGGCGGCGGCGGTCCGGGCGGCGCCGGCGGCGGCGCGGCGAACAACGGCGCGCCCTCCGCGTCGCAGGTGCCGTACCAGCCGGCGTGTCTGTGCAACATGCACCGAATGAAGAGCGCGCCGCCGTGGGCGCTCGCGCTCTTCCCGTGGGCGCTCGTCCTCCGGCGCCTCATCCGCCGTCGCCGTCACCCATGAACGCCGCGCTCGAGCTCACCGGCATCGTGAAGAGCTTCGGCGGGGTGCAGGCCCTGCGCGGCGCCGATCTGTCGGCCGAGGCCGGCGAGATCCTCGGCGTTTGCGGCGAGAACGGCGCGGGGAAATCGACGATCCTGAAGGTCCTGACCGGCGTGCACCCGCACGGCACGTACGAGGGCACGGTGAAGGTCTTCGGCGAGGAGCGCCGATTCCGCGGGACGAGCGACGCGCTCGCCGCCGGCATCGCGATCGTCCACCAGGAGCTGATGCTCATCCCCGAGCTCTCCGTCGCCGAGAACCTCCTGCTCGGCCGCGAGCCGCGGCGCTTCGGCCTCGTCGACGACTTTGCGCTCGAAGCGGAGGCGCGACGCATCCTCGCGCGCTTCGGCTTCGACGACGTCGACGCGCGCGCGAAGGTGGGCGAGCTCGGCATCGGCGTGCAGCAGATCGTCGAGATCGCGCGCGCGCTCAGCTTCGAGGCGAAGGTGCTCGTGCTCGACGAGCCGACCGCCGCGCTCACGAAGGACGAGTGCACCCGCCTCTTCGCGATCCTGACAAGCGTGCGCGCGCGCGGCACGAGCGTCCTCTACGTTTCCCACCGCATGGACGAGGTCTTCGCGATGTGCGATCGCGTCACCGTCCTCCGCGACGGCAAGACCGCGGGGACGCGCGTGACGAAAGAGACGACCGCCGCCGCGATCGTCGCGCTGATGATCGGCCGCGAGGCGCCGGGCGCGCGCGCCGCGAAGGCGCCACTGGACGCGCCTCTGAGCCTCGAGGTGCGCGGGCTCGGCCTGCGCCCGCCGAAGAGCGGCCGCGCGGCGCTCACGGACGTGTCGCTCACCGTGCGGCGCGGCGAGATCGTCGGGCTCTGCGGGGCGATGGGCTCGGGACGAACGGCGCTCCTGTCGTCGCTGTTCGGCTGCGCGGTGGGCGACGTCACCGGCGAGGCGCGCCTCGGCGGCGAGCGGCTCCGACTCGGCTCGCCGCGCGACGCCATCGCGCAGGGCGTGGCGCTCCTCCCCGAGGACCGCAAGGGCAAAGGCCTCGTCCTCGCGATGACGGTGGCCGAAAACCTCGGGCTCACCTCGCCCGCGTGCGGCGACGAGCTCGCCGAGGCCGTGCTCGCGAACACGCGCATCGCCGAGCTCTCGATCCGCGGCGACGCGGACACCGTCGCGCTCGCGCTCTCGGGCGGCAACCAGCAGAAGGTCGTCCTCGGCAAGTGGCTCGAGAGTCCGCCGAAGCTCCTCCTCCTCGACGAGCCCACGCGCGGCGTCGACGTCGGCGCGCGCGAGGAGATCTACGCCATCTTGGAGGGCATCGCCGCCAAGGGCACGGCGATCCTCGCGGCGTCGAGCGATCTGCCCGAGGTGCTTCGCCTGTCGCACCGCATCTACGTGCTCCGCCAGGGCAAGGTCTGCGGCGAGCTCGCCCGGGCCGGCGCGACCGAGGAAGACATCGTGCTGCTCTCCACCGGCGCCGGCGCCGCGACCGAACC
>JAYVXL010000316.1:0-1955 GCA_043785185.1 Myxococcales bacterium | reverse complement strand
ACCGCCAGGACATGTTCGAGCGCGACGTGCTCATGATCAACGCCCTCTATTACGACAAGGGCTACATGAGCGTGCAGATCGGCACGCCGCGCGTGATGCTGACGCCCGACCGCGAGGGCATCGAGATCACGCTCGTCATCCACGAGGGCCCGCGCTTCAAGATCCGCCAGCTCAAGATTTACGAGCGCGACAACGAGGGGCACGAGGTCGAGCCGCTCGGCGGGCGGCGTCAGCTGCGGCAGCTGGTTCGCTCGCACTCCGGCGACTACTTCAACCGCGCCGAGCTCGTCAAAGACCTGCAAGCGGTGCGCACGCTGTACCGCGACGCCGGGTACGCGAACGTCGAGGCCGAGCCGGACACCGAGCTCGACCCGGTCCACCAAGAAGTCGACATCATCATCCCCATCCGCCGCGGCCCGCTCGTCCACGTCGAGCGCATCGAGATCAAGGGGAACACCAAGACACGCGACAAGGTGCTCCGCCGCGAGATGGAGATCGAGGAGGGGCAGCTCTTCTCGGAGACCCGCCTCGAGGACAGCAAGCGGCGCATCCAGGCGCTCGGCTACTTCGAGCGCGTGGACGTGTCGACCGAGCAAGGCTCGACGCCCGACAAGATCATCATCAACTTCGAGATCGCCGAGCGGCCCACGGGCACGTTCCAGGTCGGCGCCGGCTTCAGCTCGGTCGAGAACTTCATCGTCACCGCGCAGGTGCAGCAGGCGAACTTGTTCGGCAACGGGCAGTCGCTCGCCCTGCAGGCGCAGGTCTCCGGCCTGCGGCAGCTCGTGAGCATCCGCTTCTTCGAGCCGTACTTCCTGAACACCGATTGGTCGGCGAGCACCGAGCTCTTCGACACGCTCTACGTGTTCCCCGACTTCTCGCGCCGCTCGCTCGGCGGGTCGCTCACGTTCGGCTACGCGCTCGTGCAGCCGTGGCTGCGCCTGTCGATCACCGGCACCGCGCAGTCGGACAAGGTCGACACGAGTCAGGTCAACACGTTCTTCGGCTCGACGTCGGGCTTCGTCAGCATCTTCCAGCGCCTCCCGCTCGCGAACCTCTTCAACGACGGCCGAACCATCTCGCTGCGCCCCGCGATCGTCTACGACACGCGCGACAACCGCCTTTTCCCCTCGAGCGGCATTTTCCTGCAGGCGTCGACCGAGCTCGCGAGCGGCTACTTCGGCAGCGAGATCGAGACGCTCCGGCACCGCTTCCAGGGCAACTTCTACTACCCGCTCGGCCTCAACACCGGGCAGCCGGGCTCGGGCTTCGTGCTCAAGCTGCGCACCGAGTTCGGCGCCATCACGTCGCCGCACGCCGAGGGCGTGCCGATCTTCGCGCGGTACTTCCTGGGCGGCATCCTCGACGTCCGCGGCTACCGCCTGCGCACGATCGGACCGCGCCTGCCGCTCAACCAGTCGCTCGACGTGAACGCGCCGCCGATCAACAACGGCGCGAACATCGGCGGCAACGTGCAGGCGTTCGAGAACCTCGAGGTCGAGTTCCCGATCATCGACAAGGTCGGCATCCGCGGCGTCACGTTCATCGACGTCGGCAACACGTGGAACACCGAGCAGCAGTTCTGCAAGACGACGCCTGCGCCGCAGTTCGACAAGGTCGCCTCTCCCTGCTTCACCTTCCCCGACAGCCTCGGCTACCTCCGTGCGTCGACCGGCTTCGGCATCCGCTGGTTCTCGCCGCTCGGACCGCTGCGCTTCGAGTGGGGCTTCCCGCTGCAGCCCCTGCCGTACGAGGAGAGCTACGTGTTCGAGTTCACGATCGGGAACTTCTTCTAGTCCGCGGTACGATGTCCGGATGGGTGTGCATCTCGCGGTCCGTCGCGCGGGCGGATGGGTCGGCGCCGTCGTCGCCGCGTGCGCCTGCGCGGCGTGTACGCTCACCGTGTCCACGGACGGCCTCACCCCGATCGGGGGCACGGGCGCGAGCGACGGCGG
>JAYVXL010000315.1:0-1955 GCA_043785185.1 Myxococcales bacterium | reverse complement strand
GACCTTGCGCTCCTCGAGCTGGCCCTCGAGCTCTTTAAGGAACTTCTCCACGATGCTCGCCATGATCGGCGGCGACAGCGGCGCGAAGCGGATGCGGGCATCCAGGCGGTTGCGGAACTCGGGGCTGAACAGGTTCTTGTACTCGCGCTCGGCGTCTCCGCTGATGCGCGTCTCGCCGAAGCCGACCTGCTTTCGCTGCAAATCCCGCGCGCCGGCGTTGCTCGTCATGAGCAGGATGACGTGCCGAAAGTCGGTCGACTTGCCGTTGTTGTCGGTCAGCTTGCCGTGGTCCATCACCTGGAGGAGCACGTTGAACACGTCGGGGTGGGCCTTCTCGATCTCGTCGAGCAGGAGGACGGCGTGCGGCGTCTTGGCGATCGCGTCGGTGAGGAGGCCCCCCTGATCGAAGCCGACGTACCCGGGCGGCGCGCCGATCAGCCGCGAGACGGTGTGGCGCTCCATGTACTCGCTCATGTCGAAGCGGATGAAGCGGATGCCCATCACCTTTGCGAGCTGCTTGGCCACCTCCGTCTTGCCTACGCCGGTGGGGCCCGTGAAGAGGAAGCTGCCGATCGGCTTCTCCGGGCTGCGGAGGCCGGCGCGCGCGAGCTTGATGGCCGACGCGAGCTGCTCGATCGCGTCGTCCTGCCCGAACACCGTGGCTTTGAGGTCCGCCCCGAGCGAGCGGAGCTTCTCCTTGTCGTTGGTGGACACCTCGCGCGGCGGGATCTGCGCCATGCGCGCGAGCACCGTCTCGACGTCCGTAGCCTCGACCTTTGCGCCCGGGCCGATCGAGAGCTTCACCGCGGCGCCGGACTCGTCCATGAGGTCGATCGCCTTGTCCGGCATCTTGCGGTCGTGGAGGTAGCGGCTCGCGAGGACCGCGGCGGCCTCCATCGCGTCGCCCGTGTAGCGGACGTCGTGGAAGTCCTCGTACTGCTTCTGCAGGCCCTTCAGGATCTCCTTGGTCTCGGCGAGGCTGGGCTCGAGCACCTCGACCCGCTGGAAGCGGCGTGACAGCGCGCGGTCCTTCTCGAAGTGCGTGCGGTACTCCTCGAACGTGGTCGATCCGATGCAGCGAAGGCGCCCCGATGCCAGCGCGGGCTTGAGGAGATTCGAGGCATCCATGCTGCCGCCGCTGGTAGCGCCGGCGCCCACGATGGTGTGGATCTCGTCGATGAAGAGGATGGCGCCTTCGATCTTCTGAAGCGCCTTCACCACGCCCTTGATCCGCTCCTCGAAATCGCCCCGGTACCGCGTGCCGGCCAGGAGCGCGCCCATGTCGAGCGAGTAGACCACCGAGCCTTCGAGCGCGCTCGGGACTTCATGGTCCTCGATCTTCATCGCCAAGCCTTGCACGATGGCGGTCTTGCCGACGCCGGCGTCGCCGACCAGGAGCGGATTGTTCTTCTTTCGACGGGCCAGGATCTGGATCATCCGCTCGACCTCGCGCGCGCGGCCGATGAGCTTGTCGATTCGCTTCTCCTTCGCCTCTTCGTTGAGGTTCACCGTGTAGGCCTTGAGCGGGTCTTTGGAAGGCTTGCCGGGGTCCCCGTCCGCGTCGACGCGCGCGGTGTCGCTCTTGCCGCCTTCTTCTTCGAGCTTGCTGACGCCGTGGGCGATGTACGCCACCACGTCGAGCCGCTGCACCCCGGCAAGCTCGAGTTGGATCACGGCGTACGAGTCCCGCTCGGCGAAGATCGCGACGAGCACGTTGGCGCCTGTCACCTCGTCTTTTCCCGATGATTTCACGTGAGCCACCGCGCGGCGAATGGCGCGCTGGACGCCGAGCGTCGCGGTGGGAACGGTGTCCGTGCCAAGGTCGAGCGCCTCGAGCTGCTCGTCGAAGTATTGCTCGAGCTTTTTCTTGAGCTCGCCGACGTCGCCGCCCGAGTGCTTGACCACGAGCGCGGTGCCCTCGTCGAACAGCAGCGCGTAGAGCAGGTGCTCGAGGG
>JAYVXL010000314.1:0-1955 GCA_043785185.1 Myxococcales bacterium | reverse complement strand
CAGCCAGCCCTCGGCGCAAAGCTCGCGCATCGCCGCGAGCACCGTGTTGCGGTGCACGCCGAGGGTGCGCGCGAGCTCGCGGCTGCCGGGCAGCGCGTCGCCGGGCACGAGGCGCCCGCGTCGTACGTCTTCCGCGATCGCGCGCGCGATGCGGAGAAAGAGCGGCACGCGCCCGTTCGGATCGGCGGCGGCGACGGCGACGGGCATGGACCAGGTGCGCACCGAACTGGTCTACCGAAGATACGCGGCCTTCGCACCTTCAAAGGACCAGCTATCGCGCGCCGCCGACCACGAGCGCGCGGGTGACGCCGAGCGCCGCGAAGAGCGCGAGCAGCCACAGCGGGCTCGCGCGCGGCCACGCGACGCGGGCGGCCGCGCACGCCGTGAGGATCGCCGCCTCGGGCCAGGCGTGCACGGACGCGCGGCCGAGCGCGATCGCGCCCGCCGCCATGATGCCGACGACCGCCGGCGCGACGCCGCGGAGAAAGCCCGAGACGAGCGCGCTCTGCCGAAACGCCTCGAGCGAGCGCGCGACGAGGTACGCGAGCGCCGTCGGCGGCGCGAAGACGCCGAGCGTCGCGGCGAGCGCGCCCACCGGCCCCGCCGCGCGCCAACCCACGAACGTAGCCGTCGTAGCGACGGGCCCCGGCGTCACCTGCCCGAACGCGATCGCGTCCGCGAAGCCCTGCGCGTCGAGCCAGCCGCGCGCGAGCGCCTCGTGCTCGATCGCCGGCACCATCGCGATGCCGCCGCCGAACGTCGCGATGCCGATGCGCCCGAACACGCCGAAGAGGATGAGCCACACCGGCGCGCCGAGGCCGAGCGCGAGCGGGGCGGCGAGCGCGAGCGCGCTCAGGCGCGCGGGCGTCTCGGGGGACGCAGGAGCGGCTTGCGAGGGCGGCGCGCCCGGCGGGCGCGGACCGAGCGCGCCGACCACGCCGGCGAGCGCGACGACCTCGAGCAGCGTCATCCACCGCGCCGCGAGCGCCGCCGTCGCCGCGAGGGCGACGAGCGCGTCGCGCCCGCTCTTCAGCGTAGAGCGCCCGAGATCGATCGCGATCGCGGCGACGAGGCCCGCGACCGCGGGGTTCACCCCGTCGAGCGCCGCGCGGACGACGCGCGTGGCGTGGAGCGCGTCGTAGTACGCGGCGAGCACGGCGATGAGCGCGCAGCCCGGCGCGACGAACACCGCGGGCGCGAGGAACGCCCCGCGGGCACCGCGCAGCGCGTGGCCGACGAGGACGAGGAGGTTGGTCACCATCGTCCCCGGCAGCGCGGCGGCCACCGCTACGCGATCGACGAACGCCGCCTCCGTCATCCATCCGCGGTCGTGGACGACGACGCGCCGGAGCCGCGCGATGCCGGCGAGCCCGCCGCCCAGCGCGACGAGCCCGGTGACGAGCGCGACGGAGGCGAGCGCCCGCAGCGGGACGAGTGCAGCCGGGCGCGCGCCTTGGACGGACACGCGACCGGTCTAGCACTCCTTCGCGCGGCCGCGCGCCCGTTCAGAGCGCCGACTGCGCGAACGCGCACGCCGCCGCGCTGCCCGCCGCCGGCTTGTAGTCGACCGAGTCCTTGTAATAGACGCGCGCGAACGACGTGTCCCAGCACTCCGACGCCTGGACGCTCGGCACCGTCGACGGGAGCGCGCCGCCCGAGAACTTCGCGTCGCCGCGGCCCGCGCCGGTGGCCGCCCAGCGGCTGCGGAGCGCGAGGTCGTCGGCCTTGTCGCCCTGGCTCGGGTTCGCCGTCTCGTGGAGCGTGATGTCGACGCTGCCCGAGCCGTCGGCCTGGTGGGTGACGTCGATCTTGCCGGTCTTCTGGTTGGCGCCCACGGTGTTCGAGAGGTCGGCGTGGAGCGTCGCCGGGTACTGGCGGAGGTCGAACCCGATGGAGATCGTGCCCGAGTCGTGGCTGCGCGCCGGGTCGAGGCGAGACGACGCGTCGAAGTCCAG
>JAYVXL010000313.1:0-1957 GCA_043785185.1 Myxococcales bacterium | reverse complement strand
GGACGAGCGCCGGGGCGCCCGCCGGCGCCGCGAGCAGGCGCGCCACCGACCAGCCCCCGACGCCGCCGACGAGCGCGGCGCCGCCCGTGCGCGCGAACGACGCGAAGAGCGAAAGGCCGCCGAGGCCGCCGAGGCGCCGACGCAAGAGGACGAGCAAGAGGAGCATCTGCACGGCGCTCGAACCGGCGACGGCGACGCTGACCCCTACGTGCCCGAGCGGGCCACGCAGCCAGACCGCGAGCGCGATGAACGCGACGAGGTCGATCGCGCTTACGACCACGGGCGTGCGGGTGTCGCCGAGCGCGTGGAAGACCGGGACGGCCTGGCGGACCGCCGAGACCGTCCATATCGCGCCGCCTTGCCACGCGAGCGCGCGCGCGGTCTCGCGCGTGGCGACGGGGTCGAACTCGCCGCGCTCGAACATCGCTTGGACGATCGGCGCGCCGAGCATCACGAGCGCGACGCTCGCCGGTAGCGCGACGAAGAGCGCGAGGCGCATGCCGTGGGCGAACGTCTCGCGAACCTCGGCGACGTCACCGCGCGCGGCCAGCGCGGAGAGCGACGGGAGCGACGCGGTCGTGAGCGCCATCACGAAGATGCCTTGAGGAAAATCGCAGAGGCGCATCGCCCAGCTGAAGTAGCTCTGCGCGCCCGGGCCGAGGCCGCTCAGGAAGCTGCGCGAGACCGCGAGGTCGACGTAGTAGATGCCGATGCCGATCGTGACGGGGCCGAGGCGCCGGAGCGCGTCCCGGACGCGCGCGTCGGAGAGGTCGAAGATCGGCCGCACGAAGTAGCCGATTTGCTTGAGCGCAGGCCACTGCGCCACGACCTGGAGCGCGCCGCCGACGAGCGCGCCGATCGCCAGCGCCTGCACGCGATCGATGCCGCGCGCGAGCAGGACCGCCGGCAGCGTGAACGTCGCCACGATGAGCGCGACGTTCAAGAGGCCCGGCGCGAACGCCGCGACGGCGAAGCGCTTCTTCGCGTTGAGCGCGGCCATGCCGAGCGCCGCGTTGCCCATGAAGAAGATGTACGGGAACACCACGCGCGTCAGCGCGACGGTGCGCTCGAACTCCCCTTCGCGCGCGTGGTAGCCGCTGGCGAAGAGCTCGCAGAGGGGCCGCGCGAAGATCATCCCGAGCGCGGTCGCCACGAGGAGCGCGACGAGCGACAGGCCGCGCATGCGCGCGTAGAAGTCGCGCGCGGCGGCGTCGCCGTCCTTCTCGAGCGTCGCCGACAGGACGGGCACGACCGCGCTCGAGACCGCCCCTTCGCCGAGGATCTGCCGGAGCATGTTCGGCAGCGTGAACGCGACGAAGAACGCGTCGTTCTCGTCGCGCGTGAAGACCGCGGCGATCGACACGTCGCGCCCGAGGCCGAGCACGCGCGAGAGGAGCGTGCCGAGGCCGACGGTGCCGGCGCGTCGCGCGAGCTTCCCCCGCTCCTCCGCGCCGGTCGCGGCGGTCATTGCCGCGGGAGCTCGCCGCGCTCGTCCTTGCTCGCGCCCGGGCGGCACGTGTCGCAGTGGCAGAGCGCGCGCAGGTAGCGGTACGAGTAGAGGCCGGTGTCGTGGCCGTCGAACCAGCGCAGCTGCAGCGCGTAGTTGCCGACGAGATCGATCTCGCCCAGCTCCAGCTGCGCGGCGGTCGACGAGACGAACTTGATCGTCGCCTCGTGCCCTTGGCAACCGGCGCACGGGCAGTAGCCGCGGAGGATCTCGTGCGGGTAGACGCCCTTGTGGCCGTCACCCCACTCGATCTCGGTCACCTTCGCGCCGCGCGGCGACCGGATGGCGACGCAGCGGGTGCGGTTCTTGTCGGGGTCGGGGGCGTAGGCCACGGCAGCTCCTCCAGGTTCGTGAGGCCCGTCACCGCGCCGATGCGCGACGTGGCGAGCGCCCCCAATCTATGGCCCATCTCGAGCGCGCGCGTCAAAACCTCGGGGCTCCGCCACCCGG
>JAYVXL010000312.1:0-19749 GCA_043785185.1 Myxococcales bacterium | reverse complement strand
CCCCGGTCGGCGTCTCGACGAACGCGAACGGCACCATGCACGGGATGCCCACGATCGTCCCCCAGAAGAGCAGATGCCGCATCGCGACGCGCTTGCAGAGGACGCCGTAGGCCGCCATCGCCGGGAGGTACGCGACGTAGAAGATCGCGGTGCTGTACGCGTAGATCTCGTCCGGGGCGTGCAGGCGATTGCTCAAGTGGAACTGCAGCGGCGTGTTGATGCCGGGGAGGAAATTCCAGAGCACGTGAATGAGGAGCGCGGCGCGGACCGCGCGGTGACGCACCAGGCGCCGCAGGTCGCCCATGAGCGTCGAGCCGCGCGCGATTGGCCGATCGTAGGCGTGCGAGAACACGGCGCGCGGCCTGATCGCGCCGAAGACGGTGATGAGCGCCGCGAGCCCCGCCATCAAGTAGAAGAACTGTTGCGGAGACAGCTTGGCGGTCACCTGCCCAGAGCCGATCGCTCCAGAGAACGTGACCGCCATGTGCATCGTCTGCCAGAGCGTGCTGAGGCGCCCGGAGATGAGCAGCTCCTGCCCGACGAGCGCCAGCAGCGCCTGGTAGGCGGTCATGACGAAGTAGAACGCGAGCATGGCGACGAGCGTGCCGCCGAGGAGCACGGCGTACGAGGGCGTCATCACCGCCATCGCGGCGAAGGCGAGCGCGGTGAGCGGCGCGAAGAGCAGGAAATAGCCGCGATCGCGGAGCCCGAAGGGACTCCACAGATCGCGCACGAGCCCGAGCACGCCGGCGAGGTAGACCGGGATCGCCGAGACGAGCCGGAACGTCGAGACTTGAGGCGCCGTCGCGTGCAGCTGGTTCTTGAGGAGGTACGCGCTCGGGATGTCGAAGAGGTAGCCGTCCGGCCGCGCCAGGTAGATGAGGAGCGTGAGCGCGCCGAAGTAGACGTAGATCCCGCGCGTGCGTCCGCCCGCCATCGATCGAGACTACCCGACGCGCAACGCCGGCGAGGTGCTCGCGGCCGCCGCCGCGCGCGCCCCCGGAAAACCGTGAGCGCGCCGAAGCGAACCTCAGACCGCCGCGCAGCCGACCGCGCCGCGCGGGGTGGGGAGGGGCCATCCTTTGGTCACTTTTGGCAGGCGCCTCCCCAGCACCCCTGCGAGGCCGGGCACGCGTGGAAGCAGGCCCCGCAGTGCCGCGCGTCTTCCTCGAGGTCGTAGCAGTACGCGCGATCGCACGCGGCCATCTTGCGGCTCAGTCGCTTTCCCACGGCGCCGCAGTCCTCGCAGTGCTGGCCCTCTCTGTCGAAGGTGCACGCTTCGTTCGCCTTGCAGACGTTGCCGCATGCGCCGCAATGGTTGGGATCCTGTGAGCGCACGCACTTGCCTTCGCACAGCCGCTCGTTCGCGGCGCACCCGGACGTCGGGGCGGGCGTCGGCGTCGGCGACGGAGTTGGAGTGGGAGTGGGAGTCGGAGTGGGAGTCGGCCTCGGAGTTGGTTTAGGAGTCGGCGCGGCGTGCGAGAGGCTCGAGGTCGTGGTCGTGGTCGTGGTCGCGCTCGCGGTCGAGGTCGTGGTCGTGGTCGGAGCGGCGACGGGCAAAGCGAGCCTCGGAGCCACGACGAGCGCGGCCACGCCGCCAAGGGCGGAGATGAGCGCAAGGACGAGCAGCGCGACGAGCCATCCGGCCTTGGGCGCGCGCGACGGCCCGGTCGGGGGTGACGTGGTCGGCGATCGAAGCGTCATGGTCGCCGGCGGCGCCGATCCAAGCGGCAAAGGCCTCGCGTGGGCAGGTGCGCCGGACGAGCGCAAGGTCGGCGTCGCGCCCGGGAGCGACCTCGGCGCGAAGACAGGCGGCGACGCTTCGGTCGACGGCAAGGGCGCGTCGCGCGTCGTGTCGGCGGCGCCCGACGGGCCTTCGCGAAGCGCGTCGACGACGGCGTCCATCGACGGGAATCGCCCCGACCTGTCCTTCGCGAGCGCGCGCAGGAGGACACGCTCGACGGAGGGCGGCACGCCTGGATTCACGCGGCGTGGCGGATCGGGCGGGCGCGCGAAGACCTCGGCGACGAGCGCCATCGCGTCCGTGTCCCGGCGCCACGGTCCCCGGCCCGTGACGACCTCGTACGCCATGACGGCCCACGAGAACTGGTCGGCGCGACCGTCGAGCACTTCGCCGCGCATCTGCTCGGGCGCCATGTAATACGGCGTCCCGATGCCGGCGCTCCCGCCCGCGGCGGACGGCACCGCTTCCGGCCGCGTGGGCTGCACGGCGTCGGCCATGCGCTTCGCGATGCCGAAGTCGAGGACCTTGACGACGCCATCGCCCCGGATCATCACGTTCTCGGGCTTGATGTCGCGGTGCACGAGCCCGCGCGCGTGCGCCGCGCCGAGCGCGCGGGCGACGTCGACCAGCCAGCCGACACGCTGGGACATCGAGACACGCGGGTCTGCCATCGCGTCGCGCAGCGATCGGCCGCTCACGAGCTCCATGGCCAAGTACGGCGTCCCCGCGAGCTCGGGCGGGTGCTCGATTTGCCCGACGTCGAAGACGCCGACCACGTTCGGATGCTCGAGCGCCGCGGCGGCGCGCGCCTCGCGGAGGATCGACGCGGCGGCGACCGCGCCCGTCGTCGCCCCCGCGCCCTCGCCCCGCGACACGAGGAGCTTCAGCGCCACGTGCCGCTGGAGGCGCGTGTCGAACGCCTGGTACACCTCGCCCATCCCGCCCTTGCCGAGCGGCGCGACAATCTCGTACCGGTCGATTCTCGACCCGATCCGGGCGGGCACCGAACGAGGCTAACCCAAACCCGGCGCCGAGAGGCGGCGTCACTCGAGCAGGTCGCCGACGTCCTTTACGTCGCCCCAGCACCGAACGGCGCCTCCACGCAGACGGGCGCAGCTGAACATGAAGCCGCACGCGACGTCGACGGCGTCGCGGATTCCGGGCACCGGCGCGGGTGCTTGGGGCCCGCGCGGGCGGTCGCCCAGCTGCCCGCGATCGTTGTCGCCCCAGCAGTAGACGAGGCCTCCGTCGTCCGTGAGCGCGCACGCGTGAAGGTCGCCGAGCGCGACGCGCGTGGCGTGGGGGAGGGGCTCGACCGTTTCGGCGAGGTGCGGCACGTACGCCGTGCCGGCGCCGAGCTGGCCGTACGAGTTCGAGCCCCAGCAGCGGACGCGACCTTCGGTCGTCAGGGCGCATTCGTGAGAGAAGCCCGAGACGAGCTGGTCCGCGTTCGTGAGGCCGCGGACAGGTGCGGGCGTCGTGCGTCCCTGCGCGGTCTCCCAGCCGACCCACCCGCTCGCCAGCTGGGCGTAGCTGCGCTCGTGGCCGAGGCTGAGCGCGGTCGGCGCGGAGGGAATCGAAATGCGTGTAGGGTGCAAACGATACGCCGTCGCCGGCGCGAACTCGACGGGCATCCGCCGAGGTTGCCTCCCCAGCACGCGACCTCGCCATCCCGCGTCCGCGCGCACGTGTGAAACACGCCGGCAGCGACCTCGATCACGTCGCGGAGGCGTTCGACGCGGACCGGCGCGGCGCGCCCTTCGAAGGTGCCGTCGCCGACCTGTCCGAACGGGTTGGCGCCCCAGCACCAGAGCGAGCCGTCGCGTTTGCGCGCGCACGCGTGCTCGCCGCCGACGGCCAGCTGAACCACCTCGTCCAGGCCCTGCACGTCGGTCCACGCGCGCCGGGTGACGCGCGTGCCGTCGCCGACCTCGCCGAACTGGTTCTTACCGGCGCACCGCACGCGGCCGTTCGCGCGCAGCTCGCATACGCCGTCGAAGGACGCATGCAACGCGGTCGGGCGCGAGAGCTCGGACGTCGCGGCGGCGAGGGGCCTCGGCGGCGCCTCGTCCTTCGCGACGGGCAGCGGCTTCGCGACGGGCACCGGCGCAGGCGGGTTGCGCGGGGCGCAGCGCCCTGTCGCGCCGAGCACGCTGAGCATGCCGAGCACGCCGGTCAGGGCCCGAAAGACGCCAGGCATTCCCCTCATACGTGCCACAGCGGCCGTGGATCCAATCCGAGAGCGTCGTGCAGAAGAGCATCGACTATAGCTCTGGGAAACGCGACGCCATGCGGCCTTTCCGAATTCGATATGGCCCTTGTGCAAAGTCGGCGGTGCCAATGGCGCGGCTACGTGGGAAAGAGCCGCCCATGCGCTCCAGTAAATCGCTCACCGCTTCCGCGACGCTCCTCCTTCTCTCGGCGGGAGCCGCGGCGCTCTCCGCCTGCTTCGCAGGCCCGCCGGGTGGCGATCCGGCGGGGCCCGCGGCGAGTGTCCCCGACGCGAGCGCGGGCGCGCAGACGCAAGACACCTCGAGGGGCGGCGCCCTGACGACGGCGGCGGAGCGAGGCCAGGCGCTCGTGCAGTCGCACGGGTGCGCCGGTTGCCATCAAGGGAGCGACCCGAAGGAGGGCACGCTCGCCGGTCGGGCGACGCCCGTGGGAGGGTCCGCCTTTCCTCCCAACCTCACGCCCGACAAGGCCACGGGGCTCGGCGATTGGACCGAGGAGCAGATCGTGCGCGCCATCCGCGAGGGCAAGAACGACGCGATGGACGATCTCTGCGAGGTGATGCCGCGGTACGCGGACCTCAGCTACGCGCAGGCCTCGGACATCGTCGCGTACCTGCGCGGCCTGACGCCGGTTCATCGGCAGGCTCCCGAGAGCCACTGCGCGCACCCGGTGGCGGACGGCGGCGCCGACGACGCGCAGGCCGGCGACGCCGCGGCGGACGACGCGGCGGCCGACGCGGGGGCCGAGGGCGGGACCGTCGCGCTGCCCGACTCGGGCGCGACCTGCCCCGGGTTCGTGGCGCCGGGCGCCGCAGGGCCGTGTCACGGATGCGGCACGCACGCGTGCCAGCCCAACGGATGCCGCAGCGGCCTGTACTGCGAGGTCAGGACGGCCATGTGCCACCCCAAGCCCGCCACCTGCCCCTGATTTTCTGCGTCACGCTCGCCGGTCACTTCCCCGATCTGCCCAAGGCCGACGCGCAGGAGCTGCTCGAGGCGGCGCACCGCGTCTGCCCGTACTCGGTGGCCACGCGCGGCAACGTCGACGTCACGCTCGAGGTCGTCTGATCGAGCGCCTCGGCATCCCGTCCCGGGCGGCGCGCCCTCGGAGCCGCCGCCCGCGCGCTCCTAGTTCTTCAAGAAGCCGTCGGTCAGCGTCCCGAAGAACGTCACGAGATCGTCCTCCTCACTCGACGTGAGCCCGAGGTTGCCCAACCCGGTCTTGTTCAGGAAGAAATCAGACTCGGGCGCCGGCCACGTGCCGGGGACGTCGCGCGTGTTGTAGAAGTGGACGATCGCCTTCAGGTCCGCGAAGTATCCGTTGTGCCCATACGGCGCGGTGAGGGCCACGTTGCGAAGCGACGGCGCCTTGAAGTGGCCATACTGCTTGGGATTGTGAATCGACCAACCGAGCGCGAAGTCATTGAAGTTTGCGCCATCGGGGTTCAGGTTGGGAGGCAGTGTGTAATAAGGATTTTTGGGGTTTTTCGGAATTCCGATGTTGTCGTATCCGAAGTCGGTAAAGAGCGGAGGCGACCCGTCCGCGGCAGGCTTGTCGAGGTGACACTGGGCGCAGCCGCACGGGGGTTGCCCGTTGGTGCACGGTCCCGTCTTCGGGCTCTCGAAGAGCGCGAGGCCCCGGGCTTCCGCGGTCGTGAGCGTCGCCTTTCCGGCGAGGTACGCGTCGTACTTCGATGAGAAGCGGTGAAGGAGCCCCGTCGTCTCGAACGCGGCAATCGCATCCGTCAGCGCGCTCATGGCGCTGTCTGGAGTGTCGAGCGAGGTGCTCCCGTAAAGCGCGCGAATTTGCGACGCGTACGGCGCGGCCTTCAGCTTTTGCTGGACGGTCGCGATGTCCGGGTTGTTCATCTCCAGCTTGTTCAGCAGCGGGCCGCTGGCCTGCGCCTGGAGCGTCGCGGCGCGCCCGTCCCAGAAGAGACCGCCGACGAAGCCGCCGTTCTCGCCCGGCCCCGCCGGGCCGAGGGGCGGGGTGAACGACGAATACGTGATGCTCGGCGTGTTGCGAAACCCGAAGCGCCCCGCGACCGCGCCCTGCGAGGTCGGGCTCGGTCGGGGATCGCTGAACGCGGACGACGCGACGTGGCACGTCGCGCAAGACTGGCCGGCGGGCTCCGAGAGGTTCGTGTCTGCGAAGATGAGCGCGCCAAGGGAAGCCTTCGTCGGCTTCGGCTTGCGCGCGCTCGAGACGGCGTCCTCGCCGTTCGCAGAAATCACTTCTCCCGCGTCTGCGGAGCACCCCAACGACGGCGCCGCCGCGCACGAAATGAGAGCCAGCGTCACCGCGAGCGCGTACTCGATCTTCATGCAAATCTCCTTGGTGCCCAAACCAAGTCTGAAAAACCGCGTACCGACGCCCGCGAGGGCGATGCAGTCTACGCAGCAAGCGCCAGATGTTCGACGGCAAATCGACACCGCCGTCGACGACGGAATTGTATGGGGAGACTGGAACGGGCGGTTGGGTCCGCGCGATCGCGAATCGTGTTCGCGTTTTTCGCCAAGCGGTTTGACTGCAGGAACCGCGCGCGCGACCCTCGGGGATGCCTTCGACATTCGCCGCGCCCTTGCGGAGCGTGATTCTCGGGTCTCTCGTCAGCGGGCTCGTCGGATGTAGCTCGTCGTCGAGCAGCGCGACGCCGGACGCCAGCTCCGGCGCGGCGAACGACGGAGGGGACGTCGACGCGAGCGGCGCCGACGCGGGGAGCGCGATCGACGCCGCGGACGGCGGGGTCGACGGCGCGAGCCCCGGCGCGCAGACCGAATACACCAACGGCACTCGCCTGCGCGCCAAGGTCTACCTGGGCGGCGCGGGCGCGAAGGTCTTCTCGACCTGGCGCGACACGACCCTCGACTTCGACTGCGCGTTCGCCACCGCCGACGACGCGACGCTGCGCTGCCTCCCGTCGACCGGGCAGGTGCTCTACGCGGACGCTGCCTGCACGACCCCGATCTTCCAACGGGCGCCGTGCGGGCCGCTCCCCAAGGTGATGGCCTCGGACAACGGCGTCTGCGTGCCGCCGACGGTCCGCCGCGTCGGCGCCCCGGTCGCGGCGCCTGCCACGGTCTACGAGAAGCAAGGGACCGTCTGCCATTCGCTCGGCACCCCGAGCCGCGATCCTTTCTTCGACGCGAGCCAGATCGTGCCCGCGAGCGCGCTCGTCCAGGGGAACACGACCCGCGAGCCGCGGGGCGCCCACTTCGCGGTCGACGTCGTGCGCACCGCCGATGGCGCGGTGGATGCGCGCACGGTCTTCAAGGCGAGCGGCTTCCGCTGCGCGATCAGCGCGCCCTACGAAGACGCGCCGGCGTCGTGCACGCCGTCCGCCCTCGCCTTTGCGTTTCCCAACTACTACTACGCCGACAGCGCGTGCACCAAGACCGCGGCCGTGTACGGGCAGGGAAATTGCGGCGGCGCGCCGGCCGCGATCCTCGCGCCGGTACAGGCGACGTGCGCGGGCGGTCCGCTCCTCTATGACGAGGTCGGCGCCGCCGTCACGATGCCGTACCACAACGTCGGCACGTGCCAGGCGGAGGACCCCGGCCGCTTTTTCGGCCAGACATTCTTCGCCATTGGAAACCCGCTCCCTCCCTCCACCTTTCCGGCCTTCATCGTCGCGACCGAGGGGACCGACAAGGTCAAGGCGCAGACCCTCTCGGCCGACGACGGCGCGCGCCTCGCGGCCGTCGCCTTTCGCGACTCGGCCCGCGGGGTCGGTTGCATCCCGCAGACCGCCGCCGACGGTCAGCTGCGCTGCCTGCCGCGCGGCGCCTCCGCGTCTTACTTCAAGGACGCCGCGTGCACCCGCCCGCTCTACGTGGTCCCTCGTGGATGCGCGGCCGCTGCGACGGTCTCCGTGCAAGGAGCCGCCGCGGCGTGCACCACGAGCGTCCACGAGTGGACCACGGGGGCCCTGCTGCCGCCCTCGACGGTTCGCTACGCGCCGAACGGATCGGGCGGCTGTAGCGCCGCCGGGACCACCGGGGACGACATCTACGATACGGGGACCGAGATCCCCGCCAGCGACTTCGGCGCGGTGACGCTGACGCAGGAGTGAGAGAGAGCCCTTCCAAATCCCCGCTCCTTCCTCGCGGCGTGGTCGCGCGACCGGCCGGAGCGGTCGGCGTGCTTGCCAGGTGCGAGCGGGGCGCACCGCCATAATTGGGCGCGTTTTGCCGGGCCGTTCGCTTGCGAGTTGAGCACGGCGCGTGCTACGTCCGTCGCTCATGACTCGTCTTCGATTTCGCCTGTTGCTCGCGGGTTGTTTGATGGCCCTGGGCGCCGCGGGCGCTGGGGGCTGCGGGTCCGACAGCGGCACGGCGGGTCTCCTCGATGGAGACGGGGGTGACGGGGACGGCGGGGCCACCGACGGCACGTTGCCCAACGACGGCTCGAGTGGCAGCAGCGGGTCCAGTGGGGGCAGCAGTGGCACCAGCGGCACCAGCGGCACCAGCGGGGGCAGCAGTAGTGGCGCCAGCAGCAGCGGAGCCAGCAGCAGCGGAGCCAGCGGAAGCAGCGGAGCCAGCGGGAGCAGCGGAGCCAGCGGAAGCAGCGGGAGCAGCGGGAGCAGCGGAAGCAGCGGAGCCAGCGGAAGCAGCGGAAGCAGCGGAAGCAGCGGGTCGAGTGGAGACGCCGGTGCCGCGGGCAACGACGGCGGGTGGAACGGCAACGACGGCGGCGGCCTCTGCACGCCCCTCGGACGCGCGTGCGTGACTGCGACCGATTGCTGCTCGGGCGCGTGCAACGGCGGCTCGTGCCAGCCGCCCGCCTGCACCTCCGACGGCAACGCCTGCACCGCAAACGGTCAGTGCTGCAGCGGCACGTGCAACGGAACCTGCACGCCGCTCAGCACCAGCTGCCGCACGATCGGCAACGCATGCGTCGCCAACGGCGATTGCTGCTCGCAGGCCTGCAAGAACGGCGTCTGCATCCAGCCGTCCTACTGCGGACAAAACGGTGACATCTGCGCGACCCCCGCGGACTGCTGCGGCGGTGTCTGCAACAAGACCGGCACCAACGCGTTCGGCACGTGCGCTCAGCCTCCGGGCGGCGGCGCCCAATGCACGGCGATCGACGGGACGCTCTGCGCGGGCACCGCCGGCACGCTCGCCGACGGCGGCGTGGTCTACACCGACGGCGGCCTCCCGCTCTGCGGCGGCTCTTGCTGCAGCCGCCTGTGCGCGCCTTACGGCCCGACGGGAGTGCTCATCTGCCAGCCGGCGAGCGCGTGCCGGCCGGTCGGCGACATCTGCCAATCGGACTACGATTGCTGCGGCGGTCCCGGCGTCGGCGGTCCCCAGCCTCCGAGCGGCAAGTACACGACCTGCAACATCGTCGCGCCGAACCTCGTCGGCGTCTGCCAGAACCCCGCAGGCTGCAAGCCGAACGGTGACATCTGCCGGCTGAAGACCAACTCGTGCAACGCGACGGACGAGTGCTGCTCGGGCAACGTGCAACAGAACGACACGTGCAAGGTCGACAACCTCGGCATCCCGCGCTGCACCAACGTGGCCTGCACGCAGACCGGCAATCAGTGCGCGACCGCAGCCGACTGCTGCAACGGCCTTCCCTGCGTGCCGAACCCCGGCTGGTCGCCGGACGCCGGCGTCGCCGAGTTCGTGTGCGGCGCCACGGTGTGCGTACCCGCCGCCGGCGGTTGCACGACCGACGCGGACTGCTGCCCGGGCAATCACTGCACGCAGCCGATCGGCTCGACGAAGGGCACGTGCAACCCGAACAGCCCGCCGCCCCCGGATGGCGGCACGGGTGACGGCGGCTCTGGCGGCGACGCGAGCACCTGCTCGCTCTACGGACAGACCTGCACCGTCTCCGCGAACTGCTGTAACGGGATCCCCTGCATCAGCGGTCGGTGCCTCTCGCCCTGAGCCGAGCCTCAGCGGCTCGTCGACCCTGAGAAGGATTCGGCGCCGCGATCGGCGCGGAGCATGCGAACTCGAGCGAGCGCCGGCGCACACGCGCGGGCCTGGCCTGACTCCGCGCGGTGACGCGCGACCTCAGCCGCCGTACTGTGGCGCAAATGCGCCCCACCGCTGGTCGCGCCGAACGCTAAGAGGCGGAAATTCGCCAAAAAGGTTGATGGCGCGCAACGTGCTATCCCTGCTCGCCTCATCCACACGAACGACGAAGGAAGAAGATGCCCATGATGCGGACGCTGGCGAGATACTTGGGGAGTTGCGTGCTCGTGGGCTCGGTGGTCGTCGCGTGCGGGGAGTTCGGGGCCGGCGGGCCGGGCGCCGCGGGCGCGCTCGGGAACTTCGCGTGCCCTGAGCTCCAAGGCGGCGCGATGAACGCGACCTTCGAAGCGGACGCGCGCGCGAACGCGACGATTCGCGCCTTCGTCACCGCGAGCGGCGATTTGCAGGGCATCGCGGCCAAGGCGGAGGCCGAGGTCGGCGCGGCGTGCGAGCGCATGGGGCACGATCTCGGAGTTCCGCCCGAGCAGATGGCGCCTCGGCAGAACGAGGGCCGAGTGGCCGCGGCGTGCAACGCCGTCTCCGCGAAAATCGACGCGATCCTGCACACGGGCGTCTCCGCCTCGTTGAAGGCGGACGTCACGCCCCCGAAGTGCGAGGTCCATGCGGAAGCCGAAGCGCAGTGCAAGGGCGCATGCGCGGTGAACGTGGACCCGGGTTACGTCAAAGCGCACTGCGAACCCGGGCACCTCTACGGGCGTTGCGAGGGGACCTGTTCGGGGCAGTGCGCAGGCACCTGCAACGGCGAGTGCCAGGGGCAGTGCGCGGGCCAGGGGCAAGCGGGAGCCGGCGGCGCCGCGGCCGCGGGGCACTGCGCGGGGCAGTGCAACGGGACCTGCAAGGGAACGTGCTCGGCCGACTGCCACGGCGCGTGCACCGTGGACTTCAAAGAGCCGAAGTGCGACGTCGCCGTGAAGGCGCCCAGCGCGGACGGGCACTGCGAGGGCAGCTGCAAAGCGCACGCGGAGCTCACCGCGCACTGCACCGAAGCGCGCGTGGTCGTCCACGCCGCGGTCAACACGGGCGAAATGGGGAAGCTCATCGCGACCCTTCAGGCGAACTTGCCTGCGCTCATCACCGCCGAGATCGCCTACGGGCGCCGCATCGCGGGCGACGTGCAGGTGCTCGTGCAATCGGGCAGCGAGCTGCCGAACGCCTTGGGTCAGCTGACCGCGCACGCCGGCGCGTGCGTCGCCGCTGCGGCGAACGCCACCGTCTCGGCGCAAGCATCGCTCCGTGTCAGCGTCCAAGCCAGCGCGAGCCTCAGCGCCAAGGCCGGCGCGAGCGGCGGCGTCTGAGCGGAGCTGCATCGCCGGCCTGGAAAGGGCATTGATGGGCTGAATTCGGCGACCGCGGCTGTCTGCCGCGGCTTGCCCAACCGATGGGATGAATGAACATAAATGTTCATGCGATCATGCGGTTATGATCGGTCCCCGCCTGTAAACGGCTGCCTTTTACCTCCGGGCCCGCGAGACGTCACCCCGAGGGATGACACGCGATTCTGAAGCTTTGCCGGCCCGGCCCGTCTACCTCGGTGCTACAAGGTTTCGCTGCAAGCTTCATTTCAACCTACGGAGAAACGAACATGAACTTCCGCCCCGTCCTGCTGGCCCTCCCTGCCCTGCTTCTCGCCCCCCTGTTCTCGCAGGCCTGCTCCGTCACCAGCACCACCAACAACCCGACGGCAGACGGCGGCTCGAGCGGCTCCAGCGGCTCGAGCGGTTCCAGTGGCTCGAGCGGTTCCAGCGGCTCGAGCGGTTCCAGCGGCTCCAGCGGCGGCACCGGCGACGGCGGCATCTGTTCGATCTCGAACCACACGCGCGACACCGCGTATCCCATCACGCTCGGGACGGCCTACTCGGCCTGCCTCTCGGCCACGAACAAGGACTTCTACTCGTTCACCGCGCCGGCGGACGTGGAGGGCGGCTACGTCGTGGCCGACATCACGAACGTGACCGGTTGGGTGGGCGGCCACTTCTACACGTCGTCGGACAACGCCGAGGTCCTCAGCGACGCGCCCGCGAACGCCGGCGCGGCGTTGAAGCTGTACATCGCCGTCGCCACGGGCGTGAAGTACACGTTCGCCGTCGATCACTACGTCGGCAATGACGCGTTTACGTACGACATGAAGCTCACGTACACGAAGGCCGTCGACCCCGCCGCCGCCGCGAAGACGAAGGCGACGGCCGCGCAGCTCGTGCTCGGCACCGCGTCGTCGGGTCTGTTCATGGCGGGCCACAAGACCGCCACCATCCCCGCCGCGGACTACGAGCGCTACTTCAAGATCGACCTCGCGGCCGGCCCCGCCACCGTGAAGATCGAGAACGTCGCGAGCGACGTGTGGGCGCAGTTCAAGGTCATCGACTCGGCCAACGCCGAGGTCACCACGGTCAGCGCCCCCAACCAGGGCGCCAACCCGCCGTTCACGCCGGCCGTGAACATCCCCGCCTCGGGCACCTACTACATCGTGCCGGGCCTGTACGTCGGCGCGCCGAAGGCGGCGGGCCAGGGCGCCCTGCCGGACAGCTTCACGAAGAAGTACACGGTCACCGTCACGCAGCCGTGATTCGCTGAGGGTTCTCCTCCGCGCTCCGGCAGGTGAGCGTCTCCTCGGAAAGACTCGTGCGACGGGCGGCATGGCCGCGCGCGCACGAGTCTTCTTTTTTGTCTGGGGTCGTTCGTCCTGCGCCCGGTTTGAAAAAAAAGACCCCCTTGGGGAAGGAAGCGCGACGCGCCCCGTACCACGGTGCGTCGGAAGCTCTGCCCAAGGGGTCTTCATGAATCGCTTCTTTCCCACCTCGATCGTGCTTTCCGCGTCGTTCACGTTGGCCGCCTGCAGCGGCGCCGCACCCTCCGAGGGCGATTCGAGCGCGAGCTCCGAGGAGCTCTCATCGACGTCTGCCTCCGCGGAGCTCGTCTCCTGGAATCAGATCGCGCTCGACGCCGTGTGGCGTGACGCGACGCCGCCCGGACCGGGTGAGAGGCGTGTCGTCGGCGAGCAGGCCGGACCGACGCGCGGCTCACGCGCGCTCGCGATCATCCACATCGCCATCTACGACGCCGTCCAGTCGATCGCCGGCAAGTACGACACGTACACGCTCATGCCGAACGACAGCCACGCGAGCATGAGCGCCGCGATCGCCCAGGCCGCGCACGACGCGCTCTCCGGTATGTACCCGTCGCAGAAGCCGGACTTCGATCTCGCGCTCCAGCACGATCTGTCCGCCATCACCGCGTCGACCAAGAGCGCGGGAATCGCCCGCGGCAAGCTCGCGGCCTCGAACATCCTCACGCTGCGAAGCCAGGACGGCTCGCAGGTGCCGGAGCCGAAGTACACGGACATGGGCCTCCCGACCGGGCCCGGTGAGTGGTCGCCCGACGTCCTGTCGAAGGCCCCCGTCGCGCTCGGCGGCTACTGGATGAGGGTCGTGCCGTTCGCGCTCAACGCCACCAACCAGTTCCGAGCGGCCGCTCCTTTCGCGTTGGACTCGGCCGAGTTCAAGGCCCAGGTCGACGACACGCGCAAGTACGGCAGCGACGGCGTCTCGACGCCGACGCTCCGCACCGAAGACCAGACGCGCATCGGCATCTACTGGGGCTACGACGGCGCGCCGCAGATCGGGACGCCGCCACGCCTGTACAACATGATCACGATGCAGCTCGCGCAGAGCCACGGGCTCTTCAACAACCCCGTCGAGCTGACCCGCGTGCTCGTCGCCGTGAACGTGGCGATGGCGGACGCGGGGATGGCCGCCTGGGACAGCAAGTATTTCTACAATCTCTGGCGTCCGACCAACGCGATCCGCGCGAACGCGGCGCCCGGCAGCCCCGATGCCAACTGGACGGCGCTCGGGGCGATGGAGAGCAACACGACCCACCCCGACTTCACGCCGCCCTTCCCGTCCTACCCGTCGGGGCACGCGACGTTCGGCGGCGCGCTCTTTCAGGTCCTCCGCCGCGTCATCGGCGACTCGAGCTTCAGCTTCGTGTCGGACGAGTACAACGGCGTGACGAAGGGTCACGACGGCAAGCCGCGCCCGCGCCTGCCGCGCACCTTCGCCAGCTACACGCAGGCCGAGGCCGAGAACGCACGCAGCCGCATCTACCTGGGCGTTCACTGGCAGGAGGACGCGGACTCGGGCATCGCCATGGGCAACCAGGTCGGCAACTTCGTCGTCGACAACTACTTCGGACCGCGCGGGACGAGCGCGCCTCCGAAGCGCGCGACCGCCTCCGTCGCGGCGAACTAGGCGCTCCACCGCAGTCTCTCGAACACGACGCAGTCCTCTCGAAGAAGAGGACTGCGTCGTTGCGTTTCTACCGGAGCGCTCGCCGGGGCGCCTATCCTCCGCAGCCGGTGCGGAACCCCGAGGCCTCGCAGCCAAGCAGACCTCCGAGCACCAAGCCGCCGTGATTCTCCAGGCGAGTTCGCTGGAACCACATCGCCTCGCCGTCGAAGCCGTGCGCGGGATCGACGAAGCGCGCGCTCGGCGAGATCGGCGCGCCCAGGATCCTCATCCCGCCGTGGGACCTCCAGTATTCTAGGAAGTTGCCGCACACGTAGCGCCCTTGGTTGCCGCCGTCGGGTGAAATGAACTCGCAGCCGTAACGTGGGCCGCTGAACGTCTCGAAGTCGAGGCCGTGGATCTCCTGCCCGAGGAGACCGAACTGGAAGTCGTACGGCGCGCCGTTTTGCGGTTGGTACTCGAGGCGATTGCGCTGAAACCACTGGTAGAGGTAGCGGCGGCCGGAGCCGTCTCGGTTGGTCTGCCAGTACATGCTGCCCGTGGGAAAGCCGAGCACCGGCAGGCCGCCGTTCCGATCCCACCCGTCGATGAGCGCGCCGCAGGTGTACTGCGCGACCTCCGGGTAGTAGCGCGAGCCCTGGTTGCACGCGGTCAGCACGTTCGCCATCCAGTCGATGTGCTGGCCGAGCGAGACGTAATCGGCGAAGCCGTCGCCGCCGCGCGCGCGCCGACTCGCCTCGGGCTCTGGCAGATCGCAGCCGTCCTCGCCGCCGTGCGTCCCGGCGGCGCCCACCATGACGCCGGTGCCCTCGACGATGAGTGGCGAGCCGCTGTCGCCGGCGCAGACCGCGCCGGTGTCGGCGGCGCCGATTCGCGCCCGCGTCCGCAGGAAGTCGGCGCTTCCGTCGTCGTTCTTCGTAGGGAGGTCGGCGTCGGAGTGCCCGACGAAATCGAGGCGCCGCGTCGCGTGGCGGCGTATCCCGCCCGCCGTGTGATGGTTCTGACCGTAGCCGAGCGCGAGGAGACGGTCGGCCAGGGAGTCGTCGTAGGGCTGGACGGTGAGGGGCTGCACGCCGTCGATCTTCCGCGCCAGGATCATGACGGCGACGTCGTACGAGATGTCCCCGTAGTCGCCGCGGTGCACGTCGACCATTCGCTGGTAGATCGGGTGGTCGATGACGGCGAGGGCGGGGACGACGGCGGCCGCGGACTGGCGCGCGCCCACGCCGAAGCCCATCTGGATGGGCCGGTGATCGGCGAGCGCCGCGCCGCGCGCGGCTTGCACGCAATGCGCCGCGGTGATGACGACGCGGCCGACGAGCGCAGCCGGCATGCCGGGCACGTTGGCGAGCGCGCCCGAGCACAGCGCGCCGTCGTAGACGTTCGAGCCCGTGCCCGCGGTCATGACGAAGCCGACCGCCGGATACCCGTTGTCGTCGTCGGCCCCACCTGCGATGGGCTCGGAGGTCTGACCGACCGACGCCGGGCCTTCGCCCGAGCAGGCCGCGACCAGGAGGAATAGGGAGAAGAACGGTAAACGACGCGCATCCTTTTTCATGGCGAGCTCCTTGAAAGGGGACCGACAGCTCGGTCCAGGTCAGGACACGGAGACCCGGCCACGTCGCATTGAACGCGAAAAATACTTCGAAGCGAGGCGCGTGACCTGCGCGCGCATCCCGCCGGTGCCCAAACTTTGTGGCGACGTCGGTGCGACGCGCGCCGCCGGGCGTGTCTTTCGGATCGAGTGGAGGTTTCCCATGACCGTTCGAAAGATTCATCCGTCACGCGCGCGCAGGGCGAGCGCCGTAGCGCTCTCGACATTGGCCTTGGTGGCGTGCGCGTCCAGCTCCGAAGAGCCGAGCGCGACCACCAACGATTCGTTGTCGCGTGCGCCGAACGGCGACGTGGCCCTTACGTTCCTCGATGGCTCAGAGCAACGGAGCCAGGGAGAATGGGACCCGTGCCGCGGGAAGGCGGACTGCGCACCGGGTGAGGGCATCGTCGGCCTCAGCGAGATTCCCTGGAGCGCCAACCGCTCCGCCCTGTGCCGGCGCATCGGCGGGCAGCTCTCGGGCAACGTCGCGGCGCGCATCGATCTCGACGGGAGGCGCGACGTGCGCCGCGCGTCGCGCGCGGGGGACTGGGCCAACGGCTACTTCAAGCTCGAGTGCGGCGAGAACGAGTACGTCCTCGGCGTCAGCGAGAACGCGGCGCAGTGCCAGGGGGACCGCCGCGTGCACGCTGTGCTCTGCGGGGCCGCCACCGGTCTCACCGACGCTTGCCGTACGCGGACGCTCGACGGCGGGGACGACCGCGGCACGGTCGCGTCCGGCGACTGGGACCCGTTCGCGTTCAAAGGGGAGTGCGCCGAGCGGGAGTACGTCGCCGGCGTGAGCGTCGATCCGGGGAGCGGTCGCGCGCACTCGATCCTCTGCTGCGGCGCCGGCGGCGGGAACGGACGGTTCGACGCCCTCGACTACATGCGCAATACCCACGGCGGCACGCTGCACGGGAGCGACGGCGGCATCGTCGCGTTCGATGACCGCCCCGCCCAAGGCCGCTTCTACTACGTGAAGGGCGGCGCCAACAACGACGGCCGTACGTTCGAGCGGTACGCCTACGACGGGAGCAACGTGTGGCTCGAGCGCGACACGAGCTGGCCCGTGAGCGACGGCGGGGGAGTGTTCGACGCGTACGACTGCGTGGATCCCGGCACCCACGCCTACGGCAGCCTCGTGTGGGCCAAGCGCAGCTGGGCCGACGGCGAGTCGTTCCCCTGGGTGACGCAGATCATCGGCTTCAACAAGGCGCAGTGCCAGTGGTCGCAGACCTTCCGCAACAACACCCTCTCGGGCAAAAAGACCGTGCACCGTCGGATGCTCGCCATCGGCGGCGACGTCGGCGGCCCCAGCGGCAGCGTCGACGCGATCGGCATCGACTACGGCCCGTGCGAGACGCACTGGTACGCCAAAGGCTGGGGATGGGTGAAGTGGGAGTACCACGACGTGTGCCCGAACCGGCCCGGCCCCGACGTCGTCTGGAGCTCGTGGAAACGAGACGAGAAGCACACGGCGGTCGAGCCCTGCGCCGACGCACCTCTCCCCTCGACCGCGCGCTGACCACGGGACACGGGACCGCCAGGCCATCGAGGACGCGCCGCGGTCGGTGAGCGCGGCGCTCGATCCGCGGCGCGAGGGCGACGATGGCCTAAGTCCACTGACGCAGCTAGAATCGCACGCGTCGATGGGGACGTTCTTGCTCGACGCGCTTCCGGAGTCGCTGCGCGCGCGCGTCGCGGCGGAGCCTGACGCGGCCGCGATGCTCGAGGCGGCGGTCGAGCGTGCGACCGCGGAGCTGCCGGAGCTCCGGGTGGAGCCGGCCGCGCTCGCCGCGTACGTTCTCGCGCGCGCGCCGGAGGAGGGGCCGCTCGCCGCGCACCTGGGCACGGTCCGCGCGGGCGACCTGTTCCTCGCCTTGGCGTGCTCGCGCGGCGACCCTGCGGCCGTCGCCCTCTTCGAGCGGCGGTATTTCGACGAGGTGCCGATCGCCTACGCGCGCTTTCGCACGACCACAACCCTGGACGAGCTCCGCCAGATGCTGCGTGACAAGCTGTTCGTGGCCGCCGGCGGCGACCCGCCCAAGATCGCCCTCTACACCGGCACGGGCGACCTCCGTCCGTGGTTCCGCGTCACCGTCGTTCGCACCCTGCTGAACCTCGTCATCCGCGCGCCCAAGGAGGTCGAGCTCAAGGACGCGATGGTCGAGGCCCTCCCCGGGACGTTCGACGACGCGGAGCTCGCCCACGCCCGAAAGCTCTACGCCCCGGCGCTCACCGAGGCTTTTGGCGAAGCCATCGCCAAGCTCGAGAGGCGCGAGCGCTCGCTCCTGCGCTACGCGGTCTGCGACGGCCTCACGGTCGACGCGATCGGAAAAATATACGGCGTCCACCGGGCGACCGCGGCGCGCTGGGTGCAGGCGGCGCGTGAGCGCTTGGAGCACGAGGTCCTGGGCGCCGTGCGCGCGCGGATTCCGGCGGGCGACGAGAGCCTCGCGAGCATCATGCGCCTCTTGGCTGGCGAGGTGGACGTCTCGCTCCGCGTTCACCTCGCCACCGGCGGGGCGAGCCGCTGATCTCGATGCGACGAAGAGGGCTTCACGTGTCCTTGAGACGAGCCATTTCGTGAACGCGTGTCCCGACGACGAAGAGCTCTCGGCCTACGTCGAGCAGACGAGCGCGAACCCCGACGCGATCGAGGCGCACGTCGACGCGTGCGACGCGTGCCGCGTCGTGGTGGCGCACCTCGCCGCCGTCGGCGCCCTGGTCGGGGACGCGTCGGGAAAAGGCCGCGGAGACGCGCACCAGACCGTCCCGATGCAGGATGTCGACACCGTGGCCGAGGAGCGCGCCCCGACCTTCTACGGTTCGCCGTTGCTCCGCGGGGCGCGGGTCGATCGCTACGTCGTCGACGGCGAGCTTGGTCGCGGAGGAATGGGGGTCGTCCTCGCGGCGCACGATCCGCAGCTCGCGCGCACCGTCGCGTTGAAGCTCGTCCGCGCGGGCATCGGGGACGAATCGGCGCGCGCGCGCCTCCTGCGCGAGGCGAGGGCCATGGCGCGCCTCTCGCACCCCAACGTCGTCGCGATTCATGACGTCGGCGAGCTCGATGACGGGCGCGTGTTCCTCGCGATGGAGCACGTGCGCGGGACCACGCTTCGGCGCGTCCTCGCCGAGGGGAGACGGCCCCTCGCGCGCACGCTCGATCTGTTCCTCCAGGCTGGACACGGGCTCGCGGCCGCGCACGCGGCGGGGCTGATTCATCGGGATTTCAAGCCGGAGAACGTGCTCGTGGGCGAGGATGGTCGCGTGCGCGTCACCGACTTCGGCCTCGCGCGCGGCACCGGCCGCGCGGGCATGCCGCCGCCCAGCGCGCGCGGCGGGGGCGCCGCCGAACCGCCACCGTCCGGCCTGAGCGGGGCCGGCGCGATCATGGGGACGCCGGCGTACATGGCGCCGGAGCAGTACCTCGGCCTCCCGGCGACGCCGGCGACCGATCAGTTCGCGTTCTGCGTCACGCTCTTCGAGGCGCTCACCGGCGTCCGCCCCTTCCCGGGAAGGACCCTCGACGAGCTCGCGAAGGCGAAGTTGGGCGACGAGCGGCGCGCGTGGCCGGGCGAGCCGGCGGTCCCGCCCGCGATCAAGGCGATGGTGGATCGCGGGCTCTCGCCGGCGATGGAGGACCGGCACCCGTCGATGGACGCGCTCCTCGCCGGGCTCGAGCGGGCGCGCGGTGCCATCGCGTTCCGTCGGCTCCGTCGGTCGCTCGTGGCGATCCCGCTCGCGGCTTTGGGGATCGGCCTCGCCGCGCTCGGCATCGTCGCCGCGCGCCGCTCGCCCACGGCCGCGGCTCTCCCTTCCCCCGCGCTCTGCGCTGACGGCGGGCAGGCGATGCGCGGGATCTGGAACGACGCGAAGAAGGCCGAGCTGCGCGCGGCGCTCGCTCGGAATGCCGTCGCGCCG
>JAYVXL010000311.1:0-6641 GCA_043785185.1 Myxococcales bacterium | reverse complement strand
GGCCCGGCGCGCTGCGCGAGGTGCTCGCCCACGTCTACGCAAAGGACGGCAAGGCCTTCGCGTTCTATTACACCGAGGACGCGACCGCGGTGCCGACGACGCGCGTGGACGACGTCGAGCTCGCGTCGTGGGGCGCCATCCTGCAGGGCGGGCGCGCGAGCGTCGTCTACCTCGGCGCGAACGCCATGTGGAGCCCGCCCGCGCGCCACCGCGTAGACGTCGTGAACGAGCGGCTCGAGCGCCTCGGCGCCAAGCCCGACGCGCGCATCCACCTCATCGTCTGCGCAGGCTGACGCGCACCTTCGCCCCATTCCATTCGCCGCGCGGTTGCCCTACCGTCTGCGCGAAATGACCGACCCGACGCCGATGGGCGCGCCCGCCGACGCGACCCTGAAAGGCCCGCGGAGCTACCTTATTTTCTACGTCGTCGGGATCGCGATCGCGATCGCGACGTCGCTCATCGTCGCGCGCGGCTTCCTCGCCGGCTCGTACAAGGTGCCGTCCGGTTCGATGATCCCGACCATCGCCGTCGGCGAGCACATCCTCGTCAACAAGACCGACAAGACCGCCGGGCTCGGCAAGGTCCTCGTCTTCCAGAGCCCTGAGGAGAGGAAGGCCGAGTTCGTCAAGCGCGTCGTCGGCATGCCGGGCGACGTCGTCGAGCTCCGGGGCGACGCGCTCGTCCTCAACGGCAAGCCGGTCCCCGCGTGCAAGGTCGGCGCGTGGACGTTCATGGACGACCGCCAGAATCACAAGGGGGACCTCGTCGTCGAGAACCTCGCCGGCACCAAGTACCTCGTCTTCCACGATCGCGCGGCTCCCTCGAGCGAGGCCGGTCCGTGGACGGTGAAGCCGGGCGAGGCGTTCGTCGTCGGCGACAACCGCGAGAACAGCCACGACTCGCGCTCGTTCTTCTCCGGCGCGGGCGGCGGCGTTCCGTTCGCGAACGTCCTCGGCACGGTGCGGCCGCAAGGTGCGATCGGGCTGCCCCTCGGCGCCGAGGCGCTCAAAGAGAACCTGAAGGCCTGCATCGCGAGCCTTTGACTAAGGCGACGGATCGCGCGGCGTCGCCGTCGGCTCCGGCGCGCCCAGCGCGCGGCGCTGCTTGGTGACGTTCGCGCGCGGCGCGCCGAGCGCCTCCGCGCGGTCGAGCGCGCGACGCGCCTCGTCCTTGCGCCCGAGCCGCGCGAGCGCCCACGCGCGCCCGAGCTCGGCGGCGCCGAAGTCCGGCCGCCGCGCGAGGATCTGCCCGTACGCCTCGAGCGCCGCCGCGTAGTCCTCGCGCGCGAGCGCCACGGTCGCGAGGCCCAGCAAGTTGTCCGTCCCCCTCGGCTCGACGGCCGCGCCCGCGCGGTACGCCTCCGCCGCGCCGTCGAGATCCTTGCCGTGGAGGCGCGCGAGGCCGAGCGCGTGGAAGAGGGCCGCGTCGCCCCCGCCGCGCCGCGCCGCCTCCTCGAGGCGCGGGATCGCCTCCTCCGCCTCGCCCCACCGCGCGCAGCGGAGGCCGCCCTCGCGCGGCCCCGCCGGCGACGCGGGCGCGACGCTCGCCGCCGTGTCGTACGCGGCGAGCGCCTCTTCGAAGTGGTGCGCGAGCTCGAACGCGTGCCCGAGCTCGATCCACGGGAGCGGATCGCCGGCCGGCAGCCGCCTCTCGAGCTCGGCGACCTCGGCGCGCGCGCCGGAGAGGTCGCTCGTGACCGCGAGGAGGCGCACAAGAAGGCGCCGCGCTTCGACGTCCTCCGGATGCGCCGCGAGCTCGGCGCGCAGGACCTTGATGCCCTCCCCCTCGCGGTGCTGGCGCGCGAGCGAGCGCGCGCGCTCCGCCGGCGCGATCGCGGCGCAGCCATTTGCCGCGGTCGCGAGCGCAGCGAACGCGAGCGCCAGACGCAGGCCCCGAACGGCGATCCCCGACGCGCGCATCACCGGCATCTTGTGCTACACCCGCGCCGACGAGGCAAACGCACCATGGCAGATCTCCCCGAGGTTCACGCAATCCAGGTCATCGGCATCCTCGGCGCGGGGCAGATGGGGGGCGGCATCGCGCAGGTCGCAGCCACCGCCGGCTACGACGTCCGCCTCGCCGACGCGACGCTCGACCTCGCGCAGAAGGGCCGCGCGCGCATCGACGCCGCGCTGGAGAAGCAGGTCGGCAAGGGGAAAGTGAGCCCCGACATGAAGGCGCAGATCATGGGCCGCATCCAGCCCACGGCCGGCGCGCAGAGCTTCGGGGAGTGCGATCTCGTCATCGAGGCCGCCACCGAAAAGCTCGATGTGAAGCTCGAGCTCTTCAAGAAGTGCGACGAGGCGATGCGGCCGGACGCGTTCCTCGCGAGCAACACGTCCTCCATCTCGCTCACGAAGCTCGCCGGCGCGACCCGGCGCCCCGAGCGCGTCATCGGCATGCACTTCATGAACCCGCCGCCGCTGATGAAGCTCCTCGAGCTCGTTCGCGCGATGCAAACGTCGAGCGAGACCTACGAGACGATCCGCGCCGTCGCCCAGAAGATGGGCAAGGTCGTCGTGACGAGCAAGGACGTCCCAGGGTTCCTCGTGAACCGCATGCTCCTGCCGATGATCGGCGAGGCCTGCTTCGCGCTTCAAGAGGGGCTCGGCACGCCCGAGGACATCGACACCGCGGCGAAGCTCGGGCTCAACCACCCGATGGGGCCGCTCGAGCTCGCCGACCTCATCGGCCTCGACACCTGCCTCTTCATCCTCGAAGTCCTGCAGCGCGATCTCGGCGACGACAAATACCGCGCGCCGACGATGCTTCGGAACCTCGTCGCCGCCGGCTGGTTCGGCCGGAAGACCAAGCGCGGCTTTTACGTGTACGACGACAAGGGCGAGAAGGTCGGCCGGACGTTTTGACCGCGCGCGCCGCGCGGCGCGCGGCACCACGCGATGGAGAATGGGACCATGAGCGAAGCTGAAAAGACCGTCCTCGTTTCCCGTGACGGCGGGATCGTCACCCTCACGCTGCACCGCCCGGAGAAGCTCAACGCCCTCAACGCCGCGCTCGTCGGCGAGCTGCTCGCGCGCTTGCACGAGCTCGAGAAGGACCCCGACGTGCGCGTCGCGATCCTGACCGGGTCCGGCGACAAGGCCTTCGCCGCGGGCGCCGACATCCTCGCGATGAGCGAGATGACGGTCGCCATCGCCAAGACGTTCTCGAACCTCGGTCACCGGGTCGGCGCGCTCATGGAAGGGGCGCATTTCCCGGTCATCGCGGCGGTGAACGGCTTCGCGCTCGGCGGCGGCTGTGAGCTCGCGCTGGCGTGCGACTTCATCTACGCGTCGGACCGGGCGAAGTTCGGCCAGCCCGAAGTGAACCTCGGCGTCATCCCCGGCTTCGGCGGCACGCAGCGCCTCGCGCGGCGCGTCGGCATCGCGCGCGCGCGCGAGCTCGTGATGACGGGCGACATCGTGGGCGCCGAGGAGGCGCTGAAGATCGGCCTCGTGAACGCCGTCGTCCCGCACGACGGGCTCATGGCGAAGGTGCGCGAGGTGGCCGCCAAGATCGCGAGCAAGGGCCCGCTCGCGATCGCGCAGAGCAAGCGCGTCCTCGAGCGCGGCCTCGACGTGCCCCTCCCGATCGCCAACGAGCTCGAGGCGCAGGCGTTCGCCTCGCTCTTCGGCTCGAGCGACCAGCGCGAGGGAATGCGAGCCTTCCTCGAGAAGCGGAAGGCCTCGTTCACCGGCAAGTGAGACCGCGCCCTGCGCACGAGCTGGTCCCTCCTTTGCTTTACCCAAGTCGCCCGGCCTCCTTATTCGCCGCCGGGAGCTTGTAGGTCGGAAAGTTAAGGATATCGGAATGATGCACCGGGACACTATGCCGCAGCTCGCCGCGGTCGCCAGGGCAAACAGGAGCAGGTCGATGGTTCACGAAGCGCATGAAAATGGGGTCGTGGAGCTGACGGGGACCGGCTCGCACGTGCTCCTGCTCGAAGACGACGAGACGCTCGCGGGCCTCTTGGCCCGGGTGCTGCGGAACGAGGGCTACCAGGTCGAGATGCTCGATAGAGCCGACGAGCTCCCTCCCCCCGCGAAGCTGATGAAGTTCGACGTGGTGCTCTCGGACATCCACCTCGCCGGCGGCACGAGCGGGCACGACGTGCTCAAGGCCGTGCGCGCGACGACGGACAAGATCCCGGTCATCCTCATGACCGCGTTCGCCGACGTCGAAGGCGCGATGAGCGCCGTCAGCCAGGGCGCGTACGACTACCTCCCCAAGCCGATCGAGCCGACGGAGCTGAAACGCATGGTCGGCGAGGCGGTCGCGCGGCGAAAGCTCGCGGGCTCCGCCGTCCCCATCGTGGACGCGCGCGAGCAGCACGCCGCCGACGCGCAAATCGTCGGCAGCGCCGGCGCGATGATCTCGGTCTACAAGACGGTCGCCCAGGTGGCGCCGACGACGGCGACCGTGCTCATCATCGGCGAGAGCGGCACCGGCAAGGAGCTCGTCGCGCGCGCCATCCACGCCAAGTCGCCGCGCGCCACTAAGCCGTTCGTCGCCGTCAACTGCGCCGCGCTCCCGGAGTCGATCCTCGAGAGCGAGCTCTTCGGCCATGAGCGCGGCGCGTTCACCGGCGCCGTGGGCGTGAAGCGCGGCCTCTTCGAGGAGGCCAACGGCGGCACGCTGTTCCTCGACGAGATCGGCGAGATCAGCCCGAAGATGCAGGTCCAGCTGCTCCGCGTGCTGCAGGAGGGCGAGATCCGCCGCGTCGGCGCGAGTGACACGATCAAGGTCGACGTCCGCGTCGTCGCCGCGACCAACCGCGACTTGAAGAACGAAGTCGCCGCCGGTCGCTTCCGCGAGGACGTGTTCTTTCGGCTCCAGGTGGTGACCGTGACGGTGCCCCCGCTGCGCGAGCGCCGGGGTGACGTCGCGCACCTCGTCCGGCACTTCGCGGGCAAGCACGCCGAGCGCCTCGGCCGGCCGACGCCGCGCATCGCACCGGAGGTGCTCCAGGCCTTGGACGCCTACGAATTCCCGGGCAACGTGCGCGAGCTCTCGCACATCGTCGAGCGCGCGATGCTCCTCGCGCGTGAGGGTGTCGTGACGCCGAACGATCTGCCCGCGGAGGTGACGCGCTCGTTCCAGACGCAGGCGACGAGCTCGACCGGCGCGATCGCCGAGGACTGGCCGACGCTCGCCGTGCTCGAGCGCCGCTACATCGACCGCGTGCTCTCGCGCACCGGCGGCAACAAAACGCGCGCCGCCGAGGTGCTCGGCATCGATCGCCGCACGCTCAACCGCATGTTCGCGCGCGAGCGCGCGGCGGCGGCGGGCGGCGGCGCCGACGCGGACGTGGAGAGCGAGCTCGCCCGCATCGAAGCCGAGGACGGCCCGATGAGCGCAAAGGGGGGCTGAGCGGCTGATCCCGGGAGCGCGCGCGGGGGCAGGCGCGGGATTGCCACCGCCTCCCCCCTTTGATAACGCCTGACGTCATGGCCGCGCCGCTGATGGATACCGTCCTCGCGCAGGACACCGCGGTCTCCACGCTGCGCCGCGCGCTCGGCGGCGGGCGCGTGCACCACGCGTACCTCTTCGACGGGCCGGCGGGCGTCGGCAAAGAGCTCGCGGCGTTCGGGCTCGCGCAGGCGCTCGTCTGCGAGACGCGCGCCGCACAAGGAGCCGCGGGCGAGCGCGCGTGCGGGGCGTGCAGCGCGTGCACGCGGGCGGTGCCGCGCGAGGAGACGAGGCGGCCGGTGCACCCCGACGTCGTCGTGCTCGAGCGCGGCCTCTACGAGCCCGGCCAAATCGGGCGGCGCACCGCAGAGACGCAAGACATTTCGATCGATCAGGTCCGCACGCTCGTCCTTGCGCGCGCCGCGTACGGGCCGCACGAGGGGCGCGCGAAGGTGTTCGTCGTGCGACGCGCCGAGGAGCTCAGCATCTCGGCGGCCAACGCGCTCTTGAAGACGCTGGAGGAGCCCGGGCCGCGGACGCACTTCATCCTGCTGACGGCGCAGGCGAGCCTGCTCATGCCGACGATCCTCTCGCGCACGCAGCGTGTCCGCTTCGGGTACCTGCCGGAGGCCACCGTCCGCGACGTGCTCGCGAAGCGCGGCGCGCCCGCGGAGCGCGCCGACGAGATCGCGCGCCTGTCGGGCGGCAGCGTCGAGACGGCGCTCGGGCTCGCCGATCCCGAGGAGAGCGAGCGGCGCGCCGGGTTCGTGAGGGACGCGCTGCGGGCCATCGAGGCGCCGGACATGGGCCTCGCGCTCGACCTGGCGGAGGACGCGAAGAAGGCGAAGGACGCGCTCCCCGTGCGCATCGCGGCGCTGGCGAGCGCGCTCGGGCAGCGCGGCGTGGCGGAGGTCGCGGCGCCGGGGCGCGAGGCGGCGGCGAGCGCGGCGCGCTACTCGCTCGCGCTCGCGGCGCTCGGCGAGCTCGACGGCAACGCGTCGGCGCAGCTCGTCGTCGAGGCGATGCTCGCGCGCATGCGCGCGGTGTAGACGCGAAGGCGCGGCTACAGCGTCGCTTTGCCCGACGGCAGCACTTCGTACATCCCCTCTTCGAGCACGCTGCCCGCCCACGCGCGCGCGGCGCCCGCGCCGGTGACGACGACGAGCCGCTCGAAGCCACTCGACGCGTACTCGGCGACGATGACCTGATCGCCCACGTCCGGCGCGCCGGA
>JAYVXL010000310.1:0-6641 GCA_043785185.1 Myxococcales bacterium | reverse complement strand
GCGCGGCGCGACCGGACGAACCTGAGGTGCGCGCACCGCGGGCACCTGCGTCGGGTTCGCGTACGACGAGCCGCAGAAGAGGGTGGAGCCGAGGAGGCCGGCAAACAGGACCGTGCGACGTAGGTTCATGTCAGTCCGTGAAGCACAGTGTGGGCCACCGTAAATTTACACGAAATCGGCACAAAAACGCCCCCGGCGACCCGAGACAAGGGGCCGGCAGCTGGGTGGAAAGATCCAGGGGCGTCGAGCCTTCGGGCGGGGCCGTCGCCCGACTCGAACACGACGCGGTTCGCCGTGCTGCATCACGGCGCCTTTCGCAGCGGGGCTCCCTTGCCTGCGCGCAGCTGGTTCGCAAAGGTCTCGGGCTCCGTCGTCGGGAGCTCGCACGCCGCCTTCTCGCAGACATAAGCGGTGGGCCGACCGCCGCGCGCGGCCTTACCGTCGACGAGGGGGACGATCCGCGCGAGCGCGGCGAGGTCGGCTTCGGAGACGACCACCAGCACGCGGTTCGGAAGGTAGACGTCGCGGAGCTTTGCGAGCAGAGGCTCGGCCTCCGCGCGCGCGCCGCGCGTGACGATGACGATCTCCTTCGGCACGTCGCGAAGAAACTCCACGGCGAGCAGCATTTCGGACAGAGCGCCGGGCGCGCGCGCCAGCAGCCCGCCGAAGGCGCCGATCAGTCTCTCCGCGCGCTGGCGATAGCCGTCCTTCGTGGTCAGCTCGTACAGCCGCAGCAGGTTCATCGCGGCGACGGAGTTGCCCGAGGGCTCCGCGCCGTCGTACGCCGGCCGCTCGCGGGCGAGGAGCTTCTCGTGGTCGTCGCTCGTCTGGAAGAACCCGCCCCCCTCGTCCGCGTAGTGCCCTTCCAGCGTCGCCTCCAGTGAGATCGCCTCCTCGAGCCAGCGAGCGACGCCGGTCGCCTCGTAGAGATCGAGGAGCCCGGCGACGAAGAACGCGTAGTCGTCGAGGTACCCGTCGCCCACGGCTGCGCCGTCCTTGAAGCTGCGGAGGAGACGCCCATCGCTTCTCATGTGGCCGAGGACGAAGGCGGCGGCGCGGGCGGCGCGATCCGCGTAGGACGCGTCTCCGAGCGTCAGGGCGGCCTTCGCGAGCGCCGAGATCATGAGGCCGTTCCACGCGGCGAGGACCTTGTCGTCGCGCCTGGGCGGCGGGCGTTTGGCGCGCGCCGCGTAGAGCCTCTCGCGCCCGTCCTGGATGGACGCACCGAGCGTCGGCTCCGGCACGCGCAGCGCCCGCGCGGCGTCGGCGAGCGGTCGAGGGACGTAGAGGACGCTGCGCCCGTCGAAGTTCCCGTCCGCGGTGACGCCGTAGAAGCCCTCCGCGTGGCGCGCGAGATCGGCGCCGAGCGCCGCTTCGATCTCGGCCGGGGTCCAGCTGAAGAACCAGCCCTCCTCCAGGCGGCCGCTCGGATCGAGACTGTCGGCGTCACTGGCCGAGTAGAACGTCCCGTCGGGGGCGGTCATTTCGCGGTCGACATACCGGAGGACTCTGCGGGCGACGCCCGCGAGCTCGGCCGAGCGTGCCGCCTGCGAGCCCTCGACGTACGCGAGGGTGAGGAGCGCATTGTCATAGAGCATCTTCTCGAAATGGGGCACGAGCCATCGCTCGTCGGTCGAGTAGCGGTGAAACCCGCCGCCGATCTGGTCGTGGATGCCTCCGGCCGCCATTTTCTGCAGCGTCAGCGTCGCCATCCGGAGGAGCTCGGGATTCGCGGTTCGCCGATGCTCGCGCAGGAGAAAACGCACGGGGAGGCTGCTCGGGAACTTCGGCGCGCCGCGGAGGCCACCGTTGGCGGAATCGAAGCGGCTGGCATAGAACGCCGCGGCGGCATCGAGGGTCGCGGCGGTCGGCGAAGAGCCCGCCGGCTCGGGGTCGGTCTGCCGCCGTATCTCGTCGACGATCTTCTGCGCCGATCGCTCGGTGTCCGCGGGACTCTGGTCGTAGGTCGTCTTCAGCGTTCGCAAGAGGGAGAGGACGCCGATCCGCGCGCCCCGGCCGCCGTCGCGCGGCGGGAAGTAGGTGCCGCCGTAGAAGGGCTTTCGGTCGGGCGTCAGCCAGACCGTCATCGGCCAGCCGCCGCTCCCGGTGAGCGACTGCACGGCGCTCATGTACACGGCGTCGATGTCCGGCCTCT
Organism: Myxococcales bacterium; assembly: GCA_043785185.1. Lineage (GTDB taxonomy): Bacteria > Myxococcota_A > Polyangia > Polyangiales > Polyangiaceae > JANYHK01. The sequence goes on along the minus strand of JAYVXL010000310.1, from coordinate 4,486 downwards.
CTTCGCGGTCGACCTTGATGGCGATGTAATTGTCGTTGAGGTACTTCGCGATCTCGTCGTCCTCGAAGGACTCCTCCTCCATCACGTGGCACCAGTGGCACGTCGAGTAGCCGACGGACAGGAAGACCGGGCACCGAAGCCGCCGCGCGGTGTCGAACGCCTCGTCGCCCCAAGGGTACCAATCCACGGGGTTGTGCGCGTGCTGCAGGAGGTACGGGCTGGTCTCGAGGATGAGCCGGTTGGTGTAACGCGGGCCGCCGTCGGGGTTCGTGTGACGAGTGTTCGGTTTGTACGACGGGCCTTTCGCGCGAAGGGCCGCGGCGAGCTTGACCGCGAGCTCCGGCGAGGGGCTCGGCGACGATCGTGAGGCGGCCGCCGCCGCGACGCCGCCATGCTCGCCGCTCGAGCGCGAGCACGAGGAGCAGGCCGCCATCGTGGAGGCGAGGACAACGGCGAGCGTCCCTCCGAAGGCGGCGGACCGGAAGAGCATCCGGTCATCCTCTCACCGCGGGTCGCGGCTGTCTCCCGGCCCGCAGAGCGCCGCGATCGCCGCGTGAATTGACCTGCGCAAACTACGACGTTTCACCCACGCACGTCATCGCGCAGTTCGGCGCGCTATCCACTCACTAGAATCCATCCTTACGGCAGGTGCTCCGTCAGCGCAGAGACCGCAAAGAAGCGCATGCGGGAGCTCGGCTGCGCGAAGTAGACGACGCGCCCGGAGTGCTGCGCGGGCGCGGCCCTCGCGACGCGACTTCGCCTCCGCCGCGCGAGGCCGGCGTCGAGGTCTCGGTGCCATCGCGCGTCATGCCGAGCGCCTTCTTGCCCGGCGCGAACGTCATGCCGATGCGCCCCCGCAGATCGAGGTCGGGGAGATCACCCGCGCGAGGAGACCTCGGCTCGGCCTGCGTCGACCCATCCGAGTTCTTCCAGTGCCGCGGCGACCTGCGGAAGCATCGTCCACCGAACGAGCTCGTCGCCAGGCACGCCGCCGCTGAACTTGACGAGGATGGCGAGTTTGAACTTCGGGGAGCGGTCGAAGTACTCGCACAAAGCCTTGGCGTACTTGCCGTAGGTGAGGTTCGCAGCCTTGAAGCTCGCGAGGGCAACGCTCCCGTGGAGCGCGAGCTCTCCTGCGGTGACGGTGCGGTCCGGCGCGTAGTAGTGGGCCTTGAGCATCTCTTTGGGGACCGACCAGCCCCCTTTGCTCCGCAACGCAGGCTGGCACGCAATAATGGCCTTCTTGTATTCGGCGGCCGAGGGCACGTCGGCGGCCGGGAGGTTGTACACGTCTTGTTCCATCTGGGAGGGAGGATACCAGGTGCGCCCGCCCGACGGGCGGTCGGCCAGCAGCCCCTACGTGGCGCGCCATCCAGCGCCCGTTTCCTCCCTGCGCATGAGCTCTGGGCGACGCCGAGCCCTCCTGCGCCCGGTCTACGGCGCCGGCTTGTCCGCCGTCTTCGCGGGCTTGTTCTCAGGGAGATCGAACATCCCGACCATCTGCACCCCTCCCCGACGCCGACCCCGCTGTTGCTGTCGTCGTAGAGCCCGGTGACGACGCCGCAGAAGCGCGCGCTGCGGTTCGCAGAGACGCTCGCCGCGCGTTCGTCGGAGTCCTTGCGCGCGAGCGCGTGCGTCGTCTCGTCCTTGGTGACGGCGACGTCGGCCCACGTGAGGTGGGGGAGATTGCGCGACGGACATCCACGCGCTCCCCGCCTCGTCGCGGGCGCTCCCGTCGAAGCCGCGCGCGATTCCAGCCCAATCCCTAGCGCGCCACAGAGGATTCGAACCTCAGACCCTCGGCTCCGGAGGCCGCTCGATTTGGAAATGAGCACGCGGAGACGGGTCGGATTTGGGACCAATTCAGGATCCATTTCCAGGACGGGGACGGTCGCCGCTCCAGCCACCGTTGCGAACCGCGGCGCGTAGCTTAGACTCGGAGTCGATGCAGATCGGCGACACCGACGACAAGGCCCGCGCCGCGCAAATCGCTGCGCTTCGCCGCCTCGGGCCCTCCGGCAGGGTGCGTCTTGCCGCGGAGATGAGCGAGGACGCGCGGCGCATTGCCTTCGAAGGAGAGGAGCGGCGCCACCCCGAACTCTCCGCTGCCGAAGCCCGACGCGCCGTCCTCGGAAGGATGTGGGGAGCGGACCTCGCCGCGCGGGTGCCGATGGCGAAGTCCACGCGATGAGCACGGAGCTTCGCGGGCTCCTCGGTCGGCTCGTCGGGCTCCTGGACGCGGCGGGTGTTCCTTTCATGGTCGCTGGCTCCTTCGCGAGCACGACGCACGGGATGCCGAGAACCACCCAAGACCTGGACCTGGTGATCGATCCGCCGAGCCCCGCCGCGCTGGACGCGCTCGTCCGATCCATGGCGCCCGAGCAGTACTACGTCGACTCGGACGCCGCACGCGACGCCCTGACGCGGCGCTCGATGTTCAACGTCATCGACCTCGCGTCGGGCTGGAAGGTCGACCTCATCATTCGCAAGAATCGTCCGTTCAGCCGGGGCGAATTCGCGCGACGCGTCCGACTCTCGCTCCTCGACGTTCCCGTGTTCGTGGCGTCGGCCGAAGACACGATCATCGCGAAGCTCGAGTGGTCGAAAGACGCCGGCGGCTCGGAGCGTCAGCGGCGGGACGTCGCCGGGATCCTCGCGACCGTCGGGGCGAGCTTCGACCGCGAGTACGTGGAGCGGTGGGTCCGTGACTTGGATGTCTCGCAGGAGTGGCAGGCAGCGCAGGCGAGCGCGATTTAACGGTGAGCCCTCGCAGAGAGCGACGCCGCCTCACTCGAGGCTCGCGATCGCCTGCTCCAAATCGCGGCGGTCGTCGGTCATGGAGAACGAGCCGTCGGGCAGCGCGTGCGCCAGCAGCGAGAGGCCACATTCGCGCGACTCCTGCCCGTAGCCGTCCGCGACGTCGGCGACGAAGATGTCCACGAGGAGATAACCGCGCGGAACATTGGGGCGCGCCACAGAGGATTCGAACCTCTGACCCTCGGCTCCGGAGGCCGATGCTCTATCCAGCTGAGCTAGTGGCGCAGTCGTAAAAACTCGCGCGTTCGTACACCACCGCGCCCTCGCCGTAAAGCCGCCGCGCCGCGCGACGAAGGCCCGCGCACACAAAAAGCCGAAGGCGGCCCGACGTTCGCCGGACCGCCTCCTCATTCCGCTCTCGCGAGCGGCGCGCGGCTACTGCGTCTCTTCGAACTCGGCGTCGATCACGCCGCCGTCCTTCTTCTTGCCACCCGCACCATCGCCGGCCGGAGGCGCGCCGCCGTCCGCGGGGGGCGGGCCGCCGTTCTGGCCCGCCACGCCGCCGCCCGCTTGGTACATGACGCTCGCGATGCGGTGCGCTTCCTTCTCGAGCTTCTCGCTCGCCGCCTTCACGGCCTCGTCGTCCTGCTTCTCGACGGCGGCGCGGCCTTCCTTGATGAGACCTTCGAGCGTCGCCACGTCGGTCGCGACGAGCTTCTCTTTGTTCTCGTTGATGGTCTTTTCCATCGTGTAGCAGAGGTTGTCGAGCTTGTTGCGGCGCTCGATCTGCTCGCGGCGCTCCTTGTCCTCCGTCTCGTGCTCCGCGGCCTCTTTGACCATGCGCTGGATGTCGCCCTCTTGCAGGCCCGAGTTCGCGGTGATCGTGATCTTCTGATCCTTGCCGGTCGCGGTGTCCTTTGCGTGGACGCTCAAGATGCCGTTCGCGTCGATGTCGAACGTGACCTCCACCTTCGGCACGCCGCGCGGCGCGGGCATGATGCCCTCGAGGTGGAACTTGCCGAGCGTGCGGTTGTAGCGCGCCTCGGTGCGCTCGCCCTGGAGCACGTGCACTTCGACCGACGGTTGGCTGTCGGTCGCGGTGCTGAAGATCTCCTTCTTCTGCGTCGGGATGGTCGTGTTCCGCTGGATCATGACCGTCATCACGCCGCCGAGCGTCTCGACGCCGAGCGAGAGCGGGGTCACATCGAGGAGGACCATGTCCTTGACGTCGCCCGCGAGGACGCCGGCCTGCACGGCCGCGCCGATGGCGACGACCTCGTCCGGGTTCACGCCCTTGTGCGGCTCCTTGCCGAAGAAGCGCTTCACCGTCTCCTGCACGAGCGGGATGCGTGTCGAGCCGCCGACGAGCACGACCTCCTGGATGTCCTTCGGCGTCTTCTTCGCGTCCGCGAGCGCCTTCTTCACGGGCTCCATCGAGCGCTCGATGAGCGGCGCCATCATCTGCTCGAGCTTCGAGCGCGACATCCTCATGTCGAGGTGAACCGGGCCGCTCGGGCCGACGGTGACGAACGGCAGGTTGATGCCCGTCTCCTGCACGGCGGAGAGCTCGATCTTCGCCTTCTCTGCGGCCTCCTTCAGGCGCTGCAGGGCCATCTTGTCCTTGCCCAGATCGATGGCGTTCGACTTCTTGAACTCGCTGATCATCCAGTCGATGATCAGGTTGTCGACGTCGTCTCCGCCGAGGTGCGTGTCGCCGTTGGTCGCCATG